>JBGAMJ010000189.1:0-9801 GCA_044223035.1 Piscinibacter sp. | reverse complement strand
GCAAGCGGCCGACGGGCCGGCGCGGCGGCGCGGCCGCGGCGAGCCGCCCCGGGTCGCGGGCTATCTTCGCGGCCCGCCGATGAACGGGTAGCGCCCGGGTCGGCAACCCAGGATCCCGCAGGAGACCGACGCATGAGCTACACCATCGATCTGTCCGGTCGCGTCGCCCTCGTGACCGGTGCCTCCAGCGGCCTCGGCATGCAGTTCGCGAAGACCCTCGCACGCGCCGGCGCTGCGGTCGTGCTGGCCGGGCGCCGGGTGGAGCGGCTGAAGACGCTGCGCGCCGAGATCGAGGCCGACGGCGGCGATGCGCACGTCGTCACCGTCGACGTCACCGACTGCCACAGCATCCGCGCGGCCGTCGCCCATGCCGAGACCGAGATGGGCACGCTCGACATCCTGGTCAACAACTCGGGCGTCAGCACCACGCAGCGGCTGTCCGACGTGACCGAGGAAGACTACGACTACGTGTTCGACACCAACACGCGCGGCGCCTTCTTCATGGCGCAGGAGGTCGGCAAGCGCATGCTGGCGCGGGCGCAGGGTTCGGCGCCGGGCACCTTCACCGGCGGGCGCATCGTCAACGTCGCGTCGATGGCCGGGCTGCGCGTGCTGAGCCAGATCGGCGTGTACTGCATGAGCAAGGCGGCGGTGGTCCACATGACGCGCGCGATGGCGCTCGAGTGGGGCAAGTACGGCATCAACGTCAACGCGATCTGCCCCGGCTACATCGACACCGAGATCAACCACCACTACTGGCAGACCGAGGGCGGGCGCCGCCTCGTGGACATCCTGCCGCGCAAGCGCGTCGGCCAGCCGCAGGACCTGGATTCGGTACTGATGATGCTGTGCGCCAACGAGAGCCACTTCGTCAACGGCGCGATCATCCAGGCCGACGACGGCTTCGCCGTCTGACGCGGGCGGGACCATGGCGCTGCGCATCCTGTCGCCGCTCGAAGCCCGCGTGCTCGCGGTGCTGGTCGAGAAGTCGCACACCGTGCCGGACAGCTACCCGATGTCGCTGAACTCGCTGGTGTCGGGCTGCAACCAGAAGACCGCGCGCGAACCCGTGATGAACGTGCACGACGGCGAGGTCCAGGGCGCGGTCGACGCGCTGCGCGCGCTCAGCCTCGTGTTCGAGTCCAGCGGCTCGCGCGTCGCCCGCTACGAGCACAACATGGTGCGCGGCATCGGCATCCCGTCGCAGTCGGTCGCGCTGCTGTCCACGCTGATCCTGCGGGGCCCGCAGACCAGCGCCGAGCTGCGGGCCAACTGCGAGCGCATGCACCGCTTCGCCGACATCTCGTCGGTCGAGGGCTTCCTCACCGAACTGGCCGAGCGTGCGTCGGAGAAGGGCGGCCCGCTGGTGCTGAAGCTGCCGCGTGCGCCGGGCGCGCGCGAGGCACGCTGGGCGCACCTGGTCTGCGGGCCGATCGACATCTCGTCGCTGCCGGTCGCGACCGATTCGCTCGACAGCCTGGGCGGCGGCGGGTCGGTCGGCCAGGGCGAACTGGCGGCGTTGAAGGCGCAGCACGCGGCGCTGCAGTTGGAGATCGACGACCTGCGGCGGCTGGTCGACAAGCTCTACGCGGAGCTCGGCATCGCGCGCGATTGAGGCGCTTGGCTCCGCCGCGCCGCCGGTGCAGCGGGGCGGGTCACCGGGGCATCCGCGGCCTGCGGTCGGTCCCGCCGTGCGGGACAGAACGATCGCTTGGCAACGGCCGTTCGCGCGCTCAGGATGTCGGCAACGGCGCGGCCTCGTCCGGCGCCACGGTCTCGACCACCGCCACCGCGGCGCGCAGCCAGTCGGGCGCCTCATCGGTGATCACGCGGTCGACCTGATCGAGCGCCGCCACCGCGTGCGGCTGCACCAGCCCGAACTTGCTGGCGTCGGCGAGCACCACGCGCTGCTGGGCCGATTCGAGCATCGCACGCTTGACCCGCGCATCACCGTCGTCCGAGGCGCTCAGGCCCAGGCGCGGATGCAGCGCACAGGCGCCGAGGAAGGCCCAGTCCGCCCGGTGCGCCCGGATCGCCGATTCGGCATGCGCGCCGGCGAAGGCGCGCGTCTGCGCTGACCAGGCGCCGCCGGCGACGAACAACTGCACCGCCGGGTCGGCACTGAAGAGCTGGGCAACGTCGAGCGAGCTGGTGACCACCGTCAGCGGCCGAGGCGCGCCCGCGGCGGCCAGGCGCTGCGCCAGTGCCAGCGGCGTGCTGCCGGCGTCGATGAAGACCGTCTGGTGCGGCAGCACGTGGCGCGCCGCCGCCTGCGCGATCGCCTGTTTCGGCGCCGTGCGCACGCCGCGGCGCTCGGCCATCGGCAGCGCGCCCAGGTGCAGCGCCACCGCGCCGCCGTGGGTCTTCTGCGCCAGCCCGCGCTCGGCCAGCAGGCGCAGGTCGCGGCGGATGCTGTCTTCGGACACGCCGAACGACGCGGCAAGCGCCGCCACCTCCACGCGCCCCTGCTCGCGCAGCGTGCGCGCGACGGCCTCCTGCCGCTCCTGGGCGAAGCGGGGGCGCTGTGGATCGGAAGGCATCTCGGAAGGTCGCATGCGTTTCGTGGTCTTTCGCAATTATGCCGAAATGTGCCGACTTGTGCGTGATAATCCCGCACCTCACCGACGACCCAGCCCGCCCATGGAACCCGTACTGGACACGCCCGCGCCGCTCCCGGCCGCCGCCACCGGCATCGCACCGCAGCCGATCGATGCCGCGCGCATCGCCCGCGCACGCTGGTCGACCGGCCTGATGTTCCTGACGCTCGGCGTGCTCAGCGGCGCCTGGGGCGCCCACGTGCCGTCGGTCAAGGCCACCTACGGCCTGGGCGAGGCGGCGCTGTCGGTGGTGCTGCTGGCGGCGGCCTGCGGCGCGGTGTCGGCGCTGTTCATCGCCGGCCGCGCGGTCGGCCGCCTCGGCGCGAGGCGCGTCGGCCTGCTCGCCGGCTTGTCGATGTGCACGATGCTCGCGCTGGTGCTGCTGTGGCCCGGGCTGCCGCTGCTGCTGCCGGCGATGCTGGTGTTCGGCGCCTGCATGAGCCTGTTCGACGTGTCGATCAACGCCGAGGGCACCGCGATCGAGAGCCTCGGCCGCCGCGCGGTGATGAGCCAGCTCCACGGCATGTTCAGCGTCGGCGGCATGACCGGCGCCGGGCTGGTGGCGGCGATGTTCGCGCTGGGCCTGTCGGCGGCGCAGCAGCTCGTGGCGGTGGCGCTGGTCTTCGCGGGGGTGCTGATCCTCGCCACGCGCGGCATGCTGGATGCGCACCCGCACGAGGACGGCGGCGAGAAGGCGCATTTCGTCTGGCCGCGCGGGCTGCTGCTGATCATCGGCCTGCTGATCTTCGCCGGCATGACGGCCGAGGGCGTGATGTACGACTGGTGCGTGCTCTACCTGAAGCAGGACATCGGCATGCCGCAGGCGCAGGCCGCGCTCGGCTATGCCGCCTTCTCGGCCGCGATGGCGCTGGCGCGCTTCGGCGGTGATGCGCTGCGGGCGCGCTACTCCGAGCGCGCGATCCTGCGCGTGGGCGCCACGATGGCGGCGGTGACGATGGCGGTGGTGCTGCTGGCCGCGTCGCCGTGGGTGGCGCTGGTCGGCTTCACGCTGGTCGGCGCCGGGCTGGCGCCGGTCGCGCCGATCCTGTTCAACGCCGCCACGCGGGTGCCGGGCGTCAGCCGCGCGGCAGCCATCGCGTCCGTCACGTCGATCGGCTACAGCGGCTTCATGATCGGGCCGCCGCTGATCGGCAGCATCGCCCAGAACAGCTCGCTGACGATGGCGCTCGGGCTGGTGGTGCTGGCAGCGGCGCTGCTCGCGATCGGCTCGCGCAGCGTGCCTGTCGCGGCGCCCTCGGCACCCGCGGCGCACTGATCGGGCAAGGCCAGCGACGAGGGCCGCGCCCGCGACCGCGCGGAGTGCATGGCCTCAGCCCTGCAGGAGCTTCTGCACCAGCAGCGGCGTCGACGCCGCCTGGTACTTCTTCATCAGCCGCGCGCGGTACACGTCCACCGTGCGCGGGCTGATGCCGAGGTGGCGGCCGATCAGCTTGCTCGTCATCCCCTCGATCAGCAGCGCGGCGATCTCGCGCTCGCGCGGCGTCAGGTCGGCTTGCAGCCGGCGCTTCGGCGACAGGTCCTCGAAGCTCCAGATGCCTTCCAGGTGCGGCCGCGCCGGATCGAGCGCGCGGCCGGACACGCGGCACCAGAACAGCTCGCCGCGCTGCGTGCCGCCGGTGCGCTTCATCACGCGCTCGTCGGCATAGCGGCCGCGCGCGTCCAGGCTGGCGACGATGCGTTCGCCGGTGCGCTCGAATTCGTCGGTGGTCGGGTACAGCACCTCGAAGGAGCGGCCGACGAGCTGCTCGCGCCGGGCGCCGAACATGTCGAGCAACTGCAGGTTGCAGTCCAGGATCAGCCGGTTGCGCGACAGCGCCAGGCCGACCGGCGCCATGTCGAACGCGACGCGGTAGTCGAGGCCGGTGGCCGGATCGTCCGTGCCGTGGGGGGCCGGGGCTGGCACGCGGTGTTTCTCCCGAGTCGGATTAGTCAATTCTACGTAACGACTACGTAAAGCCTTACGTCGTACGCTCCGCGCTCCTCCCGACCCATGGGCGAATGACAGGAGCTGGTGAATGAACAAGGTGTACCCGAGTGCGAGCGAGGCGCTCCAGGGCGTCGTCAAGGACGGCCAGTTGATGGCCGTCGGCGGCTTCGGCCTGTGCGGCATCCCCGAGGCGCTGATCGACGCGCTGAAGGACAGCGGCGTGACCGGCCTGACGGTGATCTCGAACAACGCCGGCGTCGACGGCTTCGGCCTCGGCAAGCTGCTCGACACGCGGCAGATCAGGAAGATGATCTCGAGCTATGTCGGCGAGAACAAGGAATTCGAGCGCCAGTACCTCGCCGGCGAACTCGAGCTCGAGTTCACGCCGCAGGGCACGCTGGCCGAGAAGCTGCGCGCCGGCGGCGCCGGCATCCCGGCGTTCTTCACCCGCACCGGCGTCGGCACGATCGTCGCGGACGGCAAGGAGACGCGCGAGTTCAACGGCCACGTGCACGTGATGGAGCTCGCGCTGAACCCGGAAGTGGCGCTGGTCAAGGCCTACAAGGCCGACAAGAGCGGCAACCTGGTGTTCCGCCGCACCGCGCGCAACTTCAACCCCGCCTGCGCGATGGCCGGCAAGACCACGATCGTCGAGGTCGAGCACCTGGTCGAGACCGGCGAGATCGATCCGGACGACATCCATTTGCCGGGCATCTACGTGCACCGCATCGTCGTCAACGCCCACCCGGAAAAGCGCATCGAGAAGCGCACGGTCACCGTCAAAGCCAACGCAGGAGCCTGAACATGGCCTGGACTCACGAACAAATGGCCGCCCGAGCCGCCTCTGAACTGCAGGACGGCTTCTACGTCAACCTCGGCATCGGCCTGCCCACGCTGGTCGCCAACCACCAGCCGCCCGGCATCGAGGTGTGGCTGCAGAGCGAGAACGGCATGCTCGGCATCGGCCCGTTCCCGACCGAGGACGAAGTGGACGCCGACCTCATCAACGCCGGCAAGCAGACCGTCACCACGATCCCCGGCTCGTCGATCTTCGGCTCGCACGACAGCTTCGCGATGATCCGCGGCGGCAAGATCCACCTCTCGATCCTCGGCGCGATGCAGGTCAGCGAGACCGGCGACCTGGCCAACTGGATGATCCCCGGCAAGATGGTCAAGGGCATGGGCGGCGCGATGGACCTGGTGGCCGGCGTGCCGCGCGTGATCGTGCTGATGGAGCACGTCGCGAAGAAGAAGGACGGCAGCACCGACCTGAAGATCCTGCCGAAGTGCACGCTGCCGCTGACCGGCGTGGGCGTGGTCAACCGGATCATCACCGACCTGGCGGTGATGGACGTGATGCCGCAGGGCCTGAAGGTGGTCGAGATTGCCGAGGGCGTGACGCTGGACGAACTGCAGTCCAAGACGGGCGTGCCGCTGCACTGAGCGCGGGCGGGGTGGCCACTGCGGCCCGCGGTGGCGGCCAGCTCAGTGCTGCGCGAGCGCGCGTGCCACCTCGGTCACGAGCGGCGGCCCCTTGTAGATGAAGCCGGTGTAGATCTGCACCAGGTCGGCGCCGGCGGCCACCTTGGCGCGTGCGTCGGCGCCGCTCATCACGCCGCCGACGCCGATGATCGGGAAGCCGGAGCCCAGCGCCGCGCGCAGCTGCCCGATCACCCGGTTGGACGCCTCGAACACCGGCGCGCCGCTCAGGCCGCCGTTCTCGTCGCCGTGCTTCAGGTGGCGCACCGCATCGCGGGCGACCGTGGTGTTGGTCGCGATCACGCCGTCGATGCCCGTCTGCCGCAGCGTGGCCGCGATCACCTCGACCTGCCGCGCGTCGAGGTCGGGCGCGATCTTCACGAAGATCGGCACCTTGCGCCGGTGCTCGCGCGCCAGTTGCGCGTCGGTCTCGTGCAGCGCGCCGAGCAGCGCCGCGAGGGCGTCGTCGGACTGCAGCGCGCGCAGGTTCTTCGTGTTCGGCGACGAGATGTTGACCGTCACGTAGTCGGCATGCGGATAGACGCCCGCCAGGCCGATGCGGTAGTCGTCGACCGCCTGCTCGATCGGCGTTGCCGCGTTCTTGCCGATGTTCAGCCCGAGCACGCCGCCGCGCTCGCGAAAGCGCGCCCGGCGCACGTTGGCGATGAAGCTGTCCAGCCCGTCGTTGTTGAAGCCGAGCCGGTTGATCAGGGCGTCCGCCTCGGGCAGGCGGAACATGCGCGGCTTCGGGTTGCCGGGCTGCGCCTTTGGCGTGACGGTGCCGACCTCGACGAAGCCGAATCCCATCGCGCCCAGCGCGTCGATGCAGCGGCCGTTCTTGTCGAGCCCGGCGGCCAGGCCCGCGCGGTTCGGAAAGCGGATGCCGGCCAGCGTCACCGGGTCGTCGACGCGCGGCTGCGCGATCGCGCAGGCGAGCGGCGTGTTCTGGATGCGCGCCAGCGTGTTCAGCGTCAGGTCGTGCGCGGCTTCGGGGTCGAGCCCGAACAGGAAGGGGCGGGCCAGGGCGTAGGGAACGAGGGGCATCGGGCGGGTCGGCTCGGTGGGGTGATCGTTGCGTGGACGCTGCTTGATCGGCGGTCGATCGATGCCTGACCGGCGTCGGATCGGGTCGCCCGCGTCGGCGCCCGCGGCACGCGGCGCCGGCCGGCAGGCGGCGTCCGGGATAATCCGGGCGTGCCCGCCGGCGAAGCGGGCGCCGATTGTCGCAAACGTCGCCTGCCGCGAAGGAACGGCCGTCCCCCCATGACACAGGATGAACTGAAGAAGCTGGTCGGGCGCGCCGCGTTGCAGTACGTGGTGCCGGGTGCGGTGGTCGGCGTGGGCACCGGCTCCACGGTCAACTGCTTCATCGACGCGCTCGCGACGATGAAGGACCGGATCGCCGGCGCGGTGTCGAGCAGCGAGAAGAGCTCGCAGCGCCTGCGAGAGCACGGCATCACGGTGCTCGACGCCAACCAGGTCGAGGGCCTGCCGGTCTATGTCGACGGCGCCGACGAGATCGACCATGCCGGCCACATGATCAAGGGCGGCGGCGCGGCGCTGACGCGCGAGAAGATCGTTGCCGACATCGCCGAGCGCTTCATCTGCATTGCGGACGAATCCAAGCTCGTCGCGCGGCTCGGTGCGTTCGCGCTGCCGGTCGAGGTGATCCCGATGGCGTCGGCACAGATCGCGCGCCGCTTCGCCCGCATCGGCGGCCGGGCGGTGCTGCGCGCGGGTGTCGTCACCGACAACGGCGGCCATCTGCTCGACGTGCACGATCTCGCGATCGAGGATCCGCCGGCGCTGGAGCGCGAGATCAACCAGTGGCCGGGCGTGGTGACGGTCGGGATCTTCGCGCGCAACAAGGCCAGCGTGTGCCTGCTCGGCACCGCCACCGGCGTGCGGACGATTCACTTCTAGACCCTGATTTCCGTGCGGCCGCGCGCGACGGCGGGCCGCACAAATGCGCGTAACCTCTGGACTGTCGTCAAAGACGCCCCGCAACCCCCAGGAAGGACGGCCCATGGCCAAACCCAACTATTCGTTCGAAAAGCGTCAACGCGAACTCGCGAAGAAGAAGAAGAAGGAAGAGAAGCTGAGGGAGAAGGCCGACCGCAAGACCACCCCGGGCCAGCCCGACGACGGCGCGCAGCCGCTGCCGGGATCCGACGTGGCGGCCGGCAGCGTCCCGGCCGACGGCAAGTAGATGCGACTCAGCGCGCCCCGCGCCGCACGGCCCGCGAGATGAAGCGTGCCGGATCGATCGCATCCAGCAGGCTCGATTCCAGCGGCGACGGCGCACCGGCGATCGACGCGGCCACCACCTGGCCCGCGAGCGCCGACAGCGTGATCCCGCGCGAACCCAGCGCGGTCACCACATGCAGCCCCGCGAGGCGGGGCACGAAGCGCGGTTGATCGAGCCGCCGGCCGGTGGTCGAACCGGCCGCCGCAGACGGGCCGGCGGCCGGCCCCGCGTCGAGGCGTGATGCCGCGCTGAATTCCGGCACTGCACCGACATCCGGCCCGGCGCCGACATCCGGCCCGGCGCCGACATCCGGCACCGCGCCGACATCCGGCACCGCGCCGACATCCGGCACCGCGCCGACGATTGGCAGCCGGTCCGCCGCCACGAGGCGCCAGCCGGTGCGACCGGCGAGGCGCTCCCCATCGACGCCGAGCGCCGCACGATCGCGGCCCGTCAGCCGTTCGAGTTGCCCCAGGTTGTGCCGGTGATCCTCGCCGCGCACGGCGGGATCGGGGTCGCCCGCCTGCTGCGTGGCGCCGAACACCAGCCGGCCGTCGTCGGTTGCCAGCGCATAGCCGGCGCCGGCGATCGGCCGTCCCGGCAGCCAGATCGCTGCCGTTCCCTCCCGAGGGGCGTGGATCGAGATCTGCCCGCGCACGGTGGCGAGCGGCCAGGGCGGTTCGCCCGTTGTCGACAAGGCGGCCAGCAGCGCGGCGGCGCCGCCGGCGTTGGCGAGGACCAGCGCGTCGCCGGCGAAGCGCGGCTCGCCATCGGCGCCGGTCAGCGTCCAGCCGTTCGCGTCGCGCCGCAGGCCGGTGATCTCGACGCCACCGACGAAGCGGCAGCGCGCGCCGGCTTCCGCGAGGTACCAGCGGGCAAGGGCGCCCGGATCGACCCAGCCGCCGCCGGGGTAGAACCATGCGGGATGGGGCAGGCCGCCGGCTGGCTGGCCGCCCGCGAGCAGGCCGGCCAGCGCCGCCGCCTCGTCGGCAGCCAGTGCTCGCACGTGCGACTCCGGCAGGCCGATGGCCGCGAGCCTCGCCCGCATCGCGGCGACGTCGAGGCCCGAGGTTTCGAGCCGCAGCAGGCCGTCGACCCGGCCCGGCACGCGTCCGGATGCGATCGCTCGCCGCAGCACCCGTTCCACCTCGATCGCCGCGGCCCGGAAGAGGCGTGCGTGCGGGCCGTCCTGTGGGTGGACGACGCCGTGGAACAGCCCGGCGGGGTTGCCGGACGCCTCCTGTGCCGGCTCCGGATGGCGGTCGATCACGACGCTGTCGAGCCCCAGTTCCGCCAGCGCCCACGCGGTGGCGCAGCCCGCCAGCCCGGCGCCGAGCACCATCACCGGCCGTGACGGTGGCGCGGTGGCGGACCGCCGCGGCGGCCCGGGGGCGCGCTCGAAGCCGGGCGCGTGGCGGGCGAGCGTGATGTCGCGCTTGCCGCCCGTACCCGGCGTGCGCGTGACCTCGAAGCCGGCGGTCCGCAGCCCGTGGCGCACCGCCGCGGCCGAGCTCCAGGTGGCGGCCGTC
>JBGAMJ010000188.1:0-9804 GCA_044223035.1 Piscinibacter sp. | reverse complement strand
GCTGGGAAAGTTGGACGAGCATGTCGGGTCTCCGGGCGGGATCAGGAATGGGATCGGGCGGCGGGGGCCGGGCCGGCGGCCGTGGCGGGCGCGGCGGTCTCGACGACCGCGCCGGTGCGCGCCGCTTCGGCGATCGCCTCGACGATGCGCAGGTTCTGCAGCCCGTCGCGGGCGCTGACCAGCGGCGCCGCCTCGCCGCGGATCACCGCGGCGAAGTGCGCGAGCTGGCGCTCCAGCGGATCGGCGCGTTCGACGGCGGCGACCGCGCGGTCGAAGGGCTCGAACCACGAGCGCGGGCGGCCGGGGCCGTAGGTCTTCAGCCGCATCGTCGGCACCGCCAGCGAACCCTGCGTGCCGGCGAGCAGGTAGCAGTCCTCGTCATCGTGGCTCGGGTAGGCGCGGTTCTCCTGCGAGGTCTGCTCCCAGCTCCGCGCCGACGCGGCGGTGTCGGACAGCAGGAAGCTGCCGAGCGCGCCGCTGGCGAAGCGCAGCACGATGGCCGCGGTGTCCTCGACGGCGAAGCCGCGCGTCGCGTTCGACGCGCTGGCCTGCACCGCGACGATCTCGCCGCACAGCGAGCGCAGGTTGCCGATCTCGTGGATCAGGTTGATCAGGATCGGGCCGCCGCCCGGCTCGCGCCGCCACGGGCCCTGGTCGAAGTAGTCGTCGGGCTTCAGGAACAGCGCGCTGCCGCTGACCGCGACCAGCCGGCCCAGCGTGCCGGCGGCAATGATCTCGCGCGCCCGCGCCAGCAGCGGGCTGTGCGCCCGGTGGTGCCCGACCAGCACGCGCGCGCCGGTGGCGTCGACGGCGAGGCACAGCCGCTCGCCCTCGGCCACGGTGTGCGCGACCGGCTTCTCGATCAGCGCCGGCACCTGCGCGTCGATGCATTCGAGCGCGTTGGACACATGGAGCTGGTTCGGCGTCGCGAGGATCGCGCCGTCCGGCCGGTCCTTCGCGAGCAGTTCGGCGAGCGTGCGGTACAGCGGCACGCCGGCGCGCGCGGCCACCTCGACGGCCGCCGGCGACGGATCGACCAGCGCATGCAGCCGGCATTCGGCGCTGGCCTGCACCAGCTCGACGTGGCGGCGGCCGATGGCGCCGGCGCCGGCGATCGCGATGCGCAGCGGGCGGGCGGGGGTGGTGGTGGTGCTTGTCATTCGTTGTCTCCTCGGCTGGGCGCTCTCAGGCGACCGCGCCGGCCTCGAGCCGCGCCAGCAGCGCCTTCGTACCGGCCAGCGCGCGGCGGGCGCGCTCGACGGCGCCGACGGTCTTCGCCAGCGTGTGCGTCGGCACCTCGACGCTCAGCGGCACGCCGGGCGGCATCGCGCGCAGCATCGCGAGCAGGTCCAGCTCGCCGTCGCCGGGGAACAGGCGCTCGGCGCGCGCCTGGGCGATCACCGCCTCGGTGGTCGGCGGGATCGCGGCCGGCACGTCGCAGAACTGCATGCAGCGCAGGCGCGCGGCGGGGATGGTCGCGATGTCCTCGATGCGGCTGCCCGAGCGGCTCAGGTGGAACGGGTCGATCAGCACGCCGCCGTTGGCGCGGCCGGCGCGCTCGACGATGCGGGCGGCCTGGGGCAGGTCCCGCGCATCGGTCCAGGGCATGAACTCCAGGCCGGCGCCCAGGCCGTAGCGCGCGGCCAGGTCGCAGAACGCGGCGAAACGGTCGATCAGGCGGGATTCTTCGGGGTCGTTGCCGGCCACCAGCAGTTCGCGCGCGCCGATGCGGGCAGCGGTGGCGATGGCCGCTTCGTAGTCGGCGACCTGCGTCTCGGGCTTGAGCCGGAAGATCTCCACGTCCAGCACCTTCACGCCGGTGGCGGCCAGCCGGGCTTCCAGCTCGCGCAGCATCGGCGTGTCGCCGACGATGTCGTACTGCGGCTCGGTGGGCGTGGCCGGGATCAGGCGGATGCCGACGTGGCTGTAGCCGGCCTCCGCGGCGCAATCCGCCATCTGCGGCGGGGTCAGTTCGAGGACGGTCAGTGCCGCCAGGGAGATCGCTCGGGTCATGCTTGTCTCGCTCCAGGAAGTAGGGCTGTCGTCGGGGGCGTCGTTGGGCTGGAGCGAACTCTATGGAAAACGATCAGCGTCTAGAACTGGCGATCCGTGGCCTTATGATTCACGGATCGTGAACCTCAGATTCCAGCTCGACGATCTGCGCGTGTTCTGCCTGGCCGCGCGCAAGGCCAGCTTCGCCGCCGCGGCGACGGAACTCGGCACCTCGCCGGCCTACGTCAGCAAGCGCATCGCGATCCTCGAGAAGTCGCTCGGCGTGACGCTGTTCCACCGCAGCGCGCGGCGGGTGACGGTGAGCGAGGACGGCGAGCGCGTCTACCACTCGGCGCAGGAGATCTTCGAGGGCGTCGAGCGCATGGGCGAGACGGTGGCCGGCGGCCGCCTGGACCCGCAGGGCACGCTGCGCATGACGACCAGCTTCCGTCTCGGGCGCAAGCACGTCGCGCCGGTGCTGTCGGCGCTGGCGCGGCGCTACCCGGGGCTGGACGTGACGCTGGACGTGGTCGACCGGCGCGTCGACCTGATCGCGGAAAACGTCGACCTGGACGTGCGCGTGGCGGAGGTCGACGAGCCGCACCTCGTCGCCCACCGCATCGCGAGCAGCCGGCGGCTGCTGTGCGCGTCGCAGAGCTACCTGGACCGGCGCGGCGTGCCCGGCAGCGTGTCGGAACTGGCGCAGCACGACTGCCTGGTGCTGCGCGACCGCCACCAGGCCTTCGGCGTGTGGCGGCTGACCGGGCCGAACGGCGTGGAGAAGGTCAAGGTGACCGGGCGATTGACCTCGAACAATTCCGAGATCGTGCGCGGCTGGGCGATCGACGGCCAGGGCATCGTGCTGTCGTCGCGCTGGGACGTGGCCGAGGATGTCGCCGCCGGCCGGCTGGTGCCGCTGCTGCCGGCCTACAGCGAGCCGAGCGACATCTGGGCCGCCAGCACCGTGCGCCTGAGCCACTCCGCCAAGGTGCGGGTGTGCGTGGCGTTCCTGCGCGAGCAGCTGGCACAGGGGCCGTTTGCGCTGGCGGTTTGAGGGGCGCCGGGCCGGGGGCGGTGGCCCGGCGCGGGTCGTGGGTCAGCGCTGGCGCGGGCGGCGGCGCAGGGCGGGGGCGAGGCAGAGCAGGCCGAGGGCGGCCAGGGCGGCGGTCGGGGGTTCAGGGATCGACAGGACCACGACGGCTCCTGGTGAGTAGTTGATGTTGGTCACGGCAATGCCGGCGGCAAAGCCAGAACCAACACCGGAAGCACCGCCTGTTCCGTAGCCGCCCCCGATGGAGCCGATTTCAGGCGCAGCTGTCGCGACGGGTGCCGCGACGACGGGCAGTGCTGCGGCCAGCCGCGCGGCCTCGGCTTCCGCGGCGGCCTCGAACTGGAACCAGGTGATGAAGGCGCCGCCGAAGAAGCCGGAGCCGGCGGCGAGGTCCGGCGTGCCGCTTGCGGACGTCGGCACGACCGGCAGCGCCGACGCGGGCGTCGACAGGGTCAGCGGGCCGGACGCCGCGGCGAGCGCGAGCAACCAGGTTCGAGCGGTGCTCGGGATGTTCATCGGGATTCCTCCTGTCTGGATCGTCGTGGTTTCGGCGTGCCCCGCGTGGGGGCGGCCGCGCCCGATCCGCGCAGTGAGCCGGCCGGGGCGGGGCAGTATCCCGACGCTTTCTGATCGAATCAAGCGAAATTGACGGACTCAACGATAAAAGTGATAACGATTCTGGGGGTTGACGGGCATAGGCATGTCGATGCCATCCATCGCGGGCCGGGCACCCGCGCGTCGACCGATCGGCCGCGCAGGCAGCTTCAGTCGCTGCCCAGTGCGTTCGGCCAATGAGGCGGTGATCGCGCGCAGCGCCCGCAGGCACAATCCGCCGCTCGTCGGCCGACATGCGAACTTCGAGCGTCGGCCGGTTCCGGACCGCCTGCTGCCGACCCTCCCACGCACCGAATGCCACCGCGGCGCGCCGACCCCGATGACCCGAACCGCCTTCCCCCGCCGCCCCTGCGCTCCGCGCCGCGGCGGCGACCTCACGATGAGCAACGCTGTCCTGCTCCGCGTGGCGCGGGGAACCACCGATGAGTGACGCCGCCGTGCCCCCCGCCGATTCCGGCGCCTCCAATGACGCGGAAGGTCCGCCGCTCTTCGCCATCGAGAACGGCGTCGCGACGATCGAGCTGCGCCGCCCGTCGCAGCGCAACAGCCTGCGCGACGAGGACCTGCGCCGCCTGCTCGCGCAGTTCGCCCAGGTCGACGCCGACCCGGCGGTGCGCGTGCTGGTGCTGCGGGCGCGTACCGGTACCGCCACGTCCCCCGCGCCCCGCAGCCCGTCCCGCCCGGTCTTCTGCGCCGGCTACCACGTCGCCGGATTCGACGCCGGGCAGGACGCCGAGCGCGTCGGCCCCGCGCTGTTCGAGCAGGTTGCCGATGTGCTGGAGCGCCTGCGCCCGGTGACGATCTGCGCGCTCGGCGGCAGCGTCTACGGCGGCGCGACCGACCTGGTGCTGGCCTGCGACCTTCGCATCGGCGTGACCGGCGCCGAGTTCCGCATGCCGGCCTGCGCGCTCGGCCTGCACTACTACCCGGGCGGGCTGCGCCGCTACGTGGCGCGGCTCGGCCTCGCGACCGCGCAGCGCGCCTTTCTGACGGCGCTGCCGCTGCCGCTGGAGCGGCTGGACGCGATCGGGCTGTTCGAGCGGCTGGTGCCGGCGGAGGCATTCGACGATGCCGTCCGCGCGCTGGTCCGGCAGGTCGCGGCACTGGCGCCGCTGGCCGCGCAGGCGACCAAGCGTTCGCTGCGCGAGATCGCCGCCGGCGATGCCGACCCGGCCGCGCTGCGCGCGCGAGAGTCGATGACCCGACGAAGCGCCGATTTCGCCGAGGGCCGTGCCGCCTTCGCCGAACGGCGTGCGCCGCGCTTCGAGGGGCGTTGAAGTGGCACCCCGACGTCGAACACGCGAACCAGTTGCCTGTGCAGATGGGTGGATCGATCCGGCACCGCCGTGCCAGGCAGACCGTCGCGTGCGCAGGTGGGTGCCGGCCGAGGACATCGGGCGGCCGTCGCAGCGAAATAAAGGAGGAGGGGCGGGCGCAGCCCGCCCCGGGGGACATTCGCTGCGGCGGCCGCCCGGTGGCCTCGGCCTCCCCACGACACGCCGCGCGTCGCTTTCATCCCTCGCGGTTGCCGCGCCTAGCCCTGGAGAAATGAGATGCAGGCCATGACCCGGGCACGGTCGCTCCACGAAGGATTCCCCCGATGAGGCTGCTGCTCGGCATCTTCGGCCTGCTGCTGACCGTCGCGATCGTCGGCGTGATCGTGAAGCAGCAGCTCCGTGCCACCCACGCGCCGCCGATCGCGGGCGCGGCCGACGCCGGCGCATCCGCCGTGCCGCCGGCCGTCCAGGCGCGGCAGATCGAGAAGCAGGTGGCGGACGACGTGCAGAAGGCGCTGCAGCAGGGCGCGGCCCGCGCGTCCGAGGCGGAACGGTGAGCGAGGCCACCGGCCCGGCGGGCGACGAGGGACGAGGTGGAGGAGGAGGGGACCTCACCGCCGCCTCCCCGACCCCCTTCGACGAGCACGCGATGCGTATCGCGCTCGACCAGGCGCGCAATGCCTGGCTGGTCGGCGAGGTGCCGGTCGGCGCGGTGATCGTGCGCGACGGCCAGGTGATCGCGACCGGCTACAACCGCCCGATCACCGAGCACGACCCGACGGCGCATGCCGAGATCGTCGCGCTGCGCCATGCGGCGATGCTGCTGCGCAACTACCGCCTGCCCGACTGCGAGCTGTACGTGACGCTCGAGCCCTGCGCGATGTGCGCGATGGCGCTGCTGCACGCGCGCTTCAAGCGCGTGGTCTACGGCGCGGCCGACCCGAAGACCGGTGCCGCCGGTTCGGTGGCAGACCTGTTCGCCGAGCCGCGCCTGAACCACCACACCCGGCTCGTCGGCGGCGTGCTGGCCGACGACTGCGGCCGGATGCTGCGCGAGTTCTTCGCCGAGCGGCGCGAGCTGTACCGGCAGCAGCGGGCGCGCCGCGCCGCCGCCGAGCCGGCGGCCATCGCGCAGATCCCGTCGGTGGGCGCGCCGCTCGATGGCACCGTCCCGGCCGGCGACAGCCCGCCACTTGGCGCCATTCCGGCCGGCGAAGCGACCGAGGTGCCCGAGGTGCTCGACACGCCCGATGCGCCCGACGCGCCGCCGGACGAGCCTGCCCCCGCGCCGTCCCCCACGCCTTCCGACGCCTGACCTCGACACCCGACCCCATGACCACCCTGACCCTCTACACCCCCGCCGGCGTGCTGGCCAAGGCCACGCCGCTGCGCCGCGCGGCCAAGCGCCTCGCCGCGCTCGGCTTCGAGGTCCGCACGGACGAGGCGGCGCTGGCGCGCCACCAGCGCTTCGCCGGCGACGACGACACCCGGCTCGCCACGCTGCACCGCATCGCCGCCGAGGCACCGGACATCGCGCTGGCCACGCGCGGCGGCTATGGCCTGACGCGGCTGCTCGACCGCATCGACTGGGCGGCGATCGCACGCAGCGTCGAGCGCGGCACGCGCTGGGTCGGCCACAGCGACCTGACGGCGCTGCAGCTCGGCCTGCTGGCCCATGCGCGCGGCGCCGGCGCGGTGACCTGGGCCGGCCCGCTGGCCTGCGACGACTTCGGCGGCGACGCGGTGGACGAGGTCACCGAGGGCTGCTTCGTCGAGGCGATGGACGGGTCACTGGAGGCGGTGGGCTTCCGCACCGAGGCCGGCTTCGACGGGTTGGAAGCGCGCGGCCCGCTGTGGGGCGGCAACCTGTGCATGGTCAACTCGCTGCTCGGTACGCCGCACTGGCCGGGCGCGCTGGCGCGGCGCGGCGGCATCCTGTTCCTCGAGGACGTCAACGAGCATCCGTACCGCATCGAGCGCGCCCTGCTGCAACTGCTGCAGGCGGGGGTGCTGGAGCGCCAGAAGGCGGTGCTGCTGGGGCAGTTCAGCGCCTGGCGCAAGTCGCCGCTGGACCGCGGCTACGGTCTGAAGACGGTGGTCGAGCACCTGCGCGGGTGCGTGGCCGTGCCGATCCTGACCGGCCTGCCGTTCGGCCACGTGCAGCCCAAGCTGACACTGCCGGTGGGCCGCACGGTCGAGCTGGCGGTGCAGGGCCGCGACGTGTTCGTCGGCTGGGGCCACGCGCACTGATTCCGCCGTCCGGAGCCCGATCCCGCGCCCGCACGCGCTTCGAGCGCGCTTCGAACGCGCGACCCGGCCGGCGTCCGGGCGGGTGGGCGGACCCGGACGCGGGCTGCCGTTTCGGCGGCTATCATCCGCCGCGTGTCCCGCAGCGCTTTGGCCACGAGCCAGGTGGCCGGCGGGCGCTTGGAGTTGCGGCCGCGCCGATCCGCGTCGTGCCGCCCGATTGAAGGAGCAGGTGTGCGAGGTCTTCGTTCCTGGCTGGGCCGATGGCTCGCAATGGGTGCCGCCGCGATGGGTGCCGCCCCGATAGGTGCCGCCCCGATACGTGCCGCCGCGATGGCGGTCGGGCTGCCGCTGCTGGCGGCCGCGCTGCTCGCCGGCTGCAACAGCAGCCCCTATCCGGTCGGCGCCGAAAAGACGAACACGCTCTTCACCGCCTTCCAGGAGCGCTCGCCGAAGTACCTCGACCCGACGGCGTCGTACTCGCTGAACGAGGTGCCGTACCTGTACTCGATGTACGAGCCGCTGTACGCGTACCACTACCTGAAGCGCCCGTACACGCTGGTGCCGAAGGTCGCCACCGAGGTCGTGGCGCCGCGCCTGCTCGACAAGGACGGCAAGCTGCTGCCCGCCGACGCGCCGGCCGAGCAGGTCGCCGAGAGCGTGTACAACGTGCCGATCAAGCGCGGCATCCTGTTCGCGCCGCACCCGGCCTTCGCGAAGGATGCGCAGGGCCACTACCTCTACCACGCGCTCACGCCGGCGCAGATCGCCAGCAAGCACTCGCCCTGGGATTTCGAGCAGACGGGCACCCGCGAACTGGTCGCCGACGACTTTGTCTACGCCTTCAAGCGCCAGGCGACGACGCGCATCGAGGCGCCGATCTTCGGCATCTTCTCCGAGTACGTGATCGGGCTGAAGGAGTACAGCGAGCTGATCCGCCGCGAGGACGCGAAGCTGCGCCAGGGCCTTGCCGCGGCGGCGCTCGACAAGCCCTTCCTCGACTTCCGCAAGTACCCGCTCGAAGGCGTGAGCGCGCTCGACGCGCACACGCTGCGCATCCGCATCAAGGGCCGCTACCCGCAGTGGAAGTACTGGCTGGCGATGACCTTCACCGCGCCGGTGCCCTGGGAGGCCGACCTCTTCTACGCGCAGGTCGGCATGGCGGCCAACGGGCTGTCGCTGAACACCTGGCCGGTGGGCGCGGGCGCGTTCATGATGACCGAGTCGCTTCAGGACCGCCGCCACGTGCTGGTGCGCAACCCGAACTACCGCGGCACGCCCTATCCCTGCGAGGGGTCCGACGCCGACAAGGCGGCCGGCCTGCTGGACGACTGCGGGAAGATGACCCCCTTCGTCGACCGCATCGTGTTCAACATCGAGAAGGAAAAGGTGCCGATGAAGTCGAAGTTCCAGCAGGGCTACCTCGACACGCCGGAGATCGAGCGACCCGACTGGGGCCCCGAGTTCCTCGCCGACATCAAGGACGCCGACGAGGTGCAGCGCCGCTTCCAGGAGCGCGGCATGCAGTTCCCGGTGAGCGTGGAGCCGACGAACTGGTACCTCGGCTTCAACTGGCTCGATCCGGTGGTCGGCAAGGGCGACACGCCGGAGCGCCAGGTGCGCAACCGCAAGCTGCGCCAGGCGCTTTCGATCGCGATCGACTGGGAGGAGGGCTACGGCCGCGTGTTCGTCAACAAGGCGGGCGAGGCGGCGCACAGCCCGCTGCCGGGCGGCGTGTTCGGCTCGCGCCACGGCACGGTGGAAGGCCACGACCCGGTGACGCACAAGGTGGTCAACGGCCAGGTGGTGCGGCGCTCGATCGACGAGGCGAAGAAGCTGCTGGCCGATGCGGGCTACCCCGACGGGCGCGACGCGAAGTCGGGCCGGCCGCTGGTGCTGAACTACGACTACCAGCGCACCCCGACGCCGGAGATCAAGGCCGAGCTCGACTGGATGGTCAAGCAGTTCGCCAAGCTGGGCGTGCAGCTCGAAGTGCGCGCGACCGACTACAACCAGTTCCAGGACAAGATGCTTCGCGGCCAGCAGCAGATCTTCTGGTGGGGCTGGTTCGCCGACTATCCCGATCCCGAGAACTTCATGTTCCTGCTCTACGGGCCGAACTACAAGGCCAAGCCCGAGGGCGGCGAGAACGCGGCGAACTACCAGAACCCCGAGTACGACAAGCTGTACCGCCAGATGGCCTCGATGGAGAACGGCCCCGAGCGGCAGGCGATCATCGACAAGATGGTGGCGATCGTGCAGGAGGATGCGCCCTGGGCCTTCGGCTACTTCCCGTACGCCGGCGGCGCCTACCAGCAGTGGCTGCACAACGGCAAGTTCGGGCTGTTCGCCTATGACCGGCAGCAGTTCTTCCGCATCGATCCGGCGCAGCGCGCCGAGCGGCTCGCCGCCTGGAACCGGCCGATCTGGTGGCCGCTTGCGCTGATCGTGCTGGCGCTGCTGGTGCTGGCCTGGCGCCTGCGCTCGGGCTTCCGCGCCCGTGAACGGGCCACCGGCCGCGGGCTGCCCGGCCAGCCCGAGCCGGCGCCGGCGGCCGCGGCCGCGGGAAGCTGACCGATGCTGAACTACCTGATCCGCCGGGCCCTGTACGGCGTGCTGGTG
>JBGAMJ010000012.1:0-71195 GCA_044223035.1 Piscinibacter sp. | reverse complement strand
CCAGGCCGGGCACCCGGCGGAACGAAAGCTGCAGTTCGCGCAGCGCCGCGCGCACGGCCGGCAGCGCGGACACCCGCGATGCCAGCGAGCCGACGTCTTCGCGGCGCAACTGCTCGGTGACGTCCTCGCCGCCGAGCCGGATGTGCCCGCCCTCGAAGTGCAGGTCCAGCGCGCCGGCCAGCGCCGCGACCGCCGCCTCGTCATCGGGTGAGGTGCCGCTGCGCATCACGGCCAGCGCGGTGGCGCGGTAGACAGCGCCCGAATCGAGGAAGTGGTAGCCGAGCGCCCTTGCCACCGCGCCGGCCACGGTGCCCTTGCCGGAGGCGGTGGGCCCGTCGATCGTCACGACGGGAATCTGCGCGATGGGCGTCGACACCACCGAGAACAGCGTCTCGAAGTAGTCGGGGAAGGTCTTCGCGACGCACTTCGGATCGAGGATGCGCACAGGGGCGCCGGCGTATTCCGTGCCGGACGTGCCCGGCACGCCGGCCGCCAGCGGGTTGAACGCCGCGAGCGAGAAGCACATCGCGACGCGGTGGTCGTCGTAGGTGTGGATCGCCGCCGGGCGGAAGGCGGCCGGCGGCGTCACCTCGATCGCGTCGGCGTGCTCGACCACAGTCGCGCCCAGCTTGCGCAGCTCGGTGGCCATCGCCGCGATGCGGTCGGTTTCCTTCACGCGCCAGCTCGCGATGTTGTGCAGGCGCGACGGCCCGCTCGCATACAGCGCCATCACCGCCAGCGTCATCGCCGCGTCGGGGATGTGGTTGCAGTCGAGGTCGATCGGGCGCAGCGGCCAGGTGCCGCGGCGCACTTCGAGCCAGCCCGGGCCGGTGCGAACGTCCGCACCCATCGCCTGCGCGGCTTCGACGAAGCGGATGTCGCCCTGGATCGAGTCGAGCCCGACGCCCTCGATGCGCACCGGCGCGTCGGTGGCGGCGATCGCGCCGAGCGCGACGAAATACGAGGCCGACGACGCATCGCCCTCGACGTGGACATGGCCGGGCGACGCGTAGGCGCTACCGGCCGGGATGGTGAAGCGCTGCCAGCCGTCGCGCTGCACCGCGATGCCGAAGCGGCGCAGCAGGTTCAGCGTGATCTCGACGTAGGGCTTGGAGATCAGTTCGCCGACGACCTCGATCGTGACCGGCGCATCGCCGGCGACCAGGGGCAGCGCCAGCAGCAGCGCGCTCAGGAACTGGCTCGACACGTCGCCGCGCACCCGGATCGGCGCCGCAGTGTCGAGCGCTGCCGGCCCGGCGGACAGGCGCAGCGGCGGATAGCCTTCCTGGCCGAGGCAGTCGATGCGGCAGCCGAGCGCGCGCAGCGCGTCGACCAGGTCGCCGATCGGCCGCTCGTGCATGCGCGGCACGCCGCGCAGCTCGAATTCACCGCCCTGCGTGTGGGCGAGCAGCGCCAGCGCGGCGGTCAGCGGGCGCATCGCGGTGCCGGCATTGCCGAGGAACAGTTCGGCGCGCGGCACCGCGAGACGGCCGCCGAGACCGGTGACGTGCAAGCCGTCGGGCCGCGTTTCGATCGCGCAGCCGAGCGCGCGCAGCGCGGCCAGCATCACGGCGGTGTCGTCGGAGTCGAGCAGGTCGTGCACCACGGTCGTGCCGGCGCTCAGGCCGGCGAGCAGCAGCACGCGGTTCGAGATGCTCTTCGAGCCGGGCAGGCGCACGCTGCCGGCGGCCTGCGCCAGCGGCGGAAGATCGAGGAAGGGGATGTCGTACATGCGTGGAGGTGTCGGGGCGGGTCAGCGCGGAGGCGCCGGCCTGGCGGCACTCATCTGCCAGCCGGCGCGCGCGTCGGAGGCGCTGCGGATCAGGTCTTCGAGGGCCTCGACGTTGCCCGAGCGGATCACGTGCTCCATCGCGTCCAGCGTGTGGCGGAAGCGCTGCGACTGCTTCAGTACCTCCTCGCGGTTGGACATCAGGATGTCGCGCCAGACCGCCGGGTCGCCGGCGGCGATGCGCGTGAAGTCGCGAAAGCCCGGGCCGGCGAGCGACAGGAAGTCGCGCCCCGACGGCTGCTTGCTGACGGAACTGAAGTAGGCGAAGGCGAGCAGGTGCGGCAGGTGGCTGACGGCGGCGAACGCGGCGTCGTGGTTCTCGGGCGTCATGCGCAGCACCTGCGCGCCGATCGCCGCCCACACGTCGGTCGCCTTCTGCAGCAGTTCCGGCGCGGTCTGGTGGATCGGCGTCAGGATCACCTGGCGGCCGGTGTACAGCGCGGCATCGGCATGCGCGACGCCGGCGACTTCCTTGCCGGCGATCGGGTGTGCCGGCACGAAGCTCGAGACGCGCTCCTTCAGCACGCGCCGGGCGGCGTCGATCACGTCGCGCTTGGTCGAGCCGACGTCCATCAGCAGCACGCCCGGGTCTACCAGGTGGCGGATTGCCTTGAACGTCGCTTCGCTGGCGGCCACCGGCACGGCGATCAGCACGATGTCGGAGCCCGACACCGCGAGCAGCGCCGATTCGGCCGCGGTGTCGATCACGCCGAGCTGCTTCGCCTTCTCGGTGGTCGACGGCGACTTGCTGTAGCCGACGACGCGGCGCACCAGCCCCGCGCGCTTGAGCGCGAGCGCGAACGAGCCGCCCATCAGTCCACAGCCGATCACGCCGAGCTGGTTGAACATCGTGTTGCCTGCGGTGGAGTTGGGTGGATCAGTGCGTGTCGATCGGGTAGGTGCCGAGCAGCTTGAAGAACGCGCAGACGCTGCGCAGTTCGTCGAGCGCGGCACCGACCGGCGCGTCGTCCGGGTGGCCCTGCAGGTCGATGTAGAAGTAGTACTCCCACTGTCCGGAGCGGGCCGGGCGCGATTCGAAGCGCGTCATCGACACGCCGTGCTTCTTCAGCGGCGCCAGCATGTCGTAGACCGCGCCCGGCCGGTTCGGCACCGACACCACCAGGCTGGTGCAGTCGTGGCCGGAGGCGCGCGGCTGCGGGTGCTGCGCCGGGTGCGCGAGGATCGCGAAACGGGTGCGGTTGTGCGCCTCGTCCTGGATGGCCGGTGCGACGATGTGCAGCCCGAATTCGCTTGCCGCGCGCTGGCCGGCGATCGCCGCCAGCGACGGGTCGAGGCCGGCGAGCCGCGCGCCCTCGGCGTTGCTCGACACCGGCCGGCGCTCGACGTTCGGCAGGTGGTTGCCGAGCCAGGCATTGCACTGCGCGAGCGCCTGCGGGTGCGCGCAGACCGCGCGCACCTCGGCCAGCGAGTTCTCGCGCCGCAGCAGGTTGTGCCGCACGTACAGGCTGGTCTCGCCGATGATGGTCAGCGGCGTGGTCAGGAACAGGTCGAGCGAACGCGTGACCACGCCTTCGGTCGAGTTCTCGACCGCGACGACGCCGAAGTCGGCGGCGCCGGCGGTGGTGGCGTGCAGCACCTCGTCGAAACTGGCGCACGGAACGCGCACGATCGACGAGCCGAAGAAGCCGAGCGCCGCCTCCTCGCTGAAGGTGCCCGACGGGCCGAGGTAGGCGACGCGCGTGGGCGTCTCCAGCGCGCGGCAGGCGGACATGATCTCGCGCCAGATCGGCGCCACGCTTTCCGAGCGCAGCGGGCCGGGGTTCTCCGCCTTCAGCCCGTCGATCACCTGCGCTTCGCGTTCGGGGCGGAACGCCACCGATCCTTCGCGCTTCTTGACCTCGCCGACCTCCTGCGCCAACTCGGCGCGTCGGTTCAGCAGCGCGAGCAGGTCGCGGTCGACCGCGTCGATGCGGGTGCGCAGTTCGAGCAGGGCGGGGTTGGTGGCGGTGTTCGATTCGGCCATGGGTGGATGCGGTCGGACGGAACTCACTTCGACGCGGGTCTGGACGGCGCGGCGGCCTTGGCCGGTGCCGGGCGCGCGGCTGGCTCGGAAGCGCCTGCACCGGATGCGGGCGCGCCGCCGGCGGCGCTGGTCAGCGTGGCGCGCACCTTCTGCTGCAGGGCTTGCAACTTCGGGTCCAGCAGCGGGCCGGCTTCGCCAAATAGCTTCTGCACCAACGCCCGTTGCGCCTCGGGCGCGATCTGCTGGTACTTGCGTTGCACCGGGGAATCAAGCCACGCGACCAATTGCTTCAGCTCGTCTTCGCTGAACTTGTCTTCTAACGCGCTGCCGAACGTCGTTGGCGCTAGCTTTACAGCGCGTTCTCGCAGTAACGGAACTGCTTCGTCGACGAACTTCCTAACATCGGACTCG
This sequence comes from Piscinibacter sp., assembly GCA_044223035.1. Lineage (GTDB taxonomy): Bacteria > Pseudomonadota > Gammaproteobacteria > Burkholderiales > Burkholderiaceae_C > JBGAMJ01. The sequence goes on along the minus strand of JBGAMJ010000012.1, from coordinate 67,011 downwards.
ATGCTCTTGCCGGCCGCTTCACGCTTTTCCGTTGGCACCTGTCCTTGCAGCACCATGGCAGCCCGTTGCAGGGTCTGAACCGCCGGGCGCTCGATAACCGCACGTACGGCGTCCTCAATCATGTCCTGTTGCAGCTTGAGCAAGCGCGCGACCAGTTCCTTCTTGGCCGGCGACGAGACCGACGCGGCGGCCGGAGCGGAGGCGGGTGCCGGTACCGGCGCGGACGCCGTCTGGGCCTGCACCACGGCGGCGGCGGCCCACAGGGCCGCGCCGATCATCGATCGCATCAGGTGTTCTCCTCGGTCGGCGGTTCGCCATCGTCGTTGTCTTCGGCGTTCCCGCTGCCGCCGCCGCTGCCGGAGGTCGGCGTGTCGGGGGCGGGGGTGTCGTTCGCGGTGTCGGTGGACGGATCGGCGGAGGTGGCGTCGCCCGCCGTGCCGTCGGTATTGGCATCGTTCTCGACGATGCGCTGCAGGCCGCTGAGCGTCGAGCCGCCGTCGAGCGCGATCAGCGTCACGCCCTGGGTCGCGCGGCCCATCTCGCGGATCTCCGAGACGCGCGTGCGCACCAGCACGCCCTTGTCGGTGATCAGCATGATCTCGTCGTCCGGGCGCACCAGCGTGGCGGCGACGACGCGGCCGTTGCGCTCGGATTGCTGGATCGCGATCATTCCCTTGGTGCCGCGCCCGTGGCGCGTGTACTCGGCGATCGGCGTGCGCTTGCCGTAGCCGTTCTCGGTGGCGGTCAGCACGCTGGTGCGCGAGCTGTCGCTGCCGGCGGCCTGCGTCTGGTCCTGGTCGGCCACCAGCATCGCGATCACGCGCTGGCCGTAGTCGAGCGCCATGCCGCGCACGCCGCGCGCGTTGCGGCCCATCGGCCGCACGTCGTCCTCGTCGAAGCGCACCGCCTTGCCGCCGTCGGAGAACAGCATCACGTCGTGCTTGCCGTCGGTCAAGGCGGCGCCGATCAGGAAGTCGCCCTCGTCGAGGTCGACGGCGATGATGCCGGCCTTGCGCGGGTTGCTGAATTCGTCGAGCGCGGTCTTCTTGACGGTGCCCTGCGCGGTGGCCATGAACACGTAGGCGTCGGCCGGGAAGCTGCGGAAGCCGTTGGTCAGCGGCAGCACCACGTTGACCTTCTCGCCGGTCTGCAGCGGGAACATGTTGACGATCGGCTTGCCGCGCGAGTTGCGCGAGCCCTGCGGCACCTCCCAGACCTTCAGCCAGTACACCCGCCCGTGCGTCGTGAAGCACAGGATGTAGTCGTGCGTGTTGGCGATGAAGAGCTGGTCGATCCAGTCGTCGTCCTTGGTCTGCGTCGCCTGCTTGCCGCGGCCGCCGCGCTTCTGGGCGCGGTATTCGTTCAGCAACTGGCTCTTGATGTAGCCGGTGTGGCTGAGCGTCACCACCATGTCGGCCGGCGTGATCAGGTCCTCGGTGCCCAGGTCCTGGGCGTTGTGCTCGATCACGCTGCGGCGCTGGCCGAGCTTGGTCTGGCCGAACTCCTGCTTGATCGCCGCCAGTTCGTCGGAAATGATCGTCGTGACGCGCGCCGGGGTGGCCAGGATGTTCAGCAGGTCCGCGATCTCGGTCATCACGTCCTTGTATTCACCGATGATCTTGTCCTGCTCCAGGCCGGTCAGGCGCTGCAGGCGCATCTGCAGGATCTCGGCGGCCTGCTCCTCGGACAGGCGGTACAGCCCGTCGGGCTGCAGGCCGTAGTGCCGCGGCAGGCCTTCGGGGCGGTAGGCGTCGCGGCCGCCGGGCGTGTCTCCCTCCGCGCGCGCCAGCATCTCGCGCACCAGCGAAGAATCCCAGCTCTTGGCCATCAGCGCGGTCTTGGCGACCGGCGGCGTCGGCGAGGTCTTGATCGTCTCGATGAATTCGTCGATGTTGGCCAGCGCGACGGCCAGGCCCTCGAGCACGTGCCCGCGCTCGCGCGCGCGCCTGAGTTCGTACACCGTGCGGCGGGTGACGACCTCGCGCCGGTGCTCCAGGAAGATCTCGATCAGATCCTTCAGGTTGCACAGCTTGGGCTGGTTGTCGATCAGCGCCACCATGTTGATGCCGAACGTGTCCTGCAGCTGCGTCTGCTTGTACAGGTTGTTCAGCACCACCTCGGGCACTTCGCCGCGCTTGAGCTCGATGACGACGCGCATGCCCGACTTGTCGGATTCGTCCTGGATGTGGCTGATGCCCTCCAGCTTCTTCTCGTGCACCAGCTCGGCGATGCGCTCGAGCAGGTTCTTCTTGTTCACCTGGTACGGGATCTCGTCGACGATGATCGACTGGCGCTGCCCGCGGTCGATGTCCTCGAAGTGGCACTTGGCGCGCATCACCACCTTGCCGCGCCCGGTGCGGTAGCCGTCGCGCACGCCGTTCAGGCCGTAGATGATCCCGGCGGTGGGGAAGTCGGGCGCCGGGATGATCTCCATCAGCTCGTCGATCGAGGCCTCCGGGCGCTTCAGCAGGTGCTGGCACGCATCGACCACTTCGTTCAGGTTGTGCGGCGGGATGTTCGTCGCCATGCCCACCGCGATGCCGGCCGAGCCGTTGACCAGCAGGTTCGGCAGCCGCGTCGGCAGCACCAGCGGCTCCTTCTCGGAGCCGTCGTAGTTGGGGCCGAAGTCGACGGTTTCCTTGTCGATGTCGGCCAGCATCTCGTGCGCGATCTTCGCCAGCCGGATCTCGGTGTAGCGCATCGCCGCCGGGTTGTCGCCGTCGACCGAGCCGAAGTTGCCCTGGCCGTCGACCAGCATGTGGCGCAAAGAGAACGGTTGCGCCATCCGCACGATGGTGTCGTAGATCGCGGAGTCGCCGTGCGGGTGATACTTGCCCATCACGTCGCCGACGATGCGTGCGCTCTTCTTGAAGGGGCGGTTCCAGTCGTTGTTCTGTTCGTGCATCGCGAACAGCACGCGCCGGTGCACCGGCTTGAGGCCGTCTCGTGCGTCCGGCAACGCCCGTCCAACGATCACGCTCATCGCGTAGTCGAGGTAGGAGCGCCGCATCTCCTCTTCGAGGCTGATCGGCAGTGTTTCCTTGGCGAACTGGGTCATGGGGCGGGCGTCGTGGCCGGAAGAAGACCGCGCACGGGCGGGGCGGGCGTTGCGGCAATGCAGTGCAACCCGCCATTGTAGGTGCCGGGCGTTGTCGCACCAGAGCAACACAGGCCCGCCAGACGGCGCCGCGGGGGGCCAAAAACGAGATCAGCGTAAGCCCTATGGCACAATCAGTCAGGTGGTGACGCATCGCACAAGCGAGTGTTTACCAGTGCTTTCCGATCCCTATTCGGGCGTCTTTGCAGAATCAACTGCGCCTTCCCCTTCCCTCGAGAGGAGAATCATGAAGAAACTCAACAAGGTGGCGTCGCTCTTCGCAACCGCTGCTCTTTGCGCGTCCGCGACGGGCGCATTCGCCCAGTCCAAGACGATCGACAACTGGGTCAATTCCACCGGCATTCCCTGGAAGAACGGCACCAACGAACTGTGCTGGCGCGATGCCAACTGGACGCCCGCCACAGCCCATCCGGATTGCGATGGCGCGCTGAAGCCCGTCGCGGCGCCCGCCCCGGCTCCGGCCCCGGCCGTCGTTCCGCCGGCTCCGGCCCCGGTGCCCGCGCCCGTCCCGGCCGCTCCGGTCAGCGAGAAGGTCACCTTCGCCGCCGACGCGTTCTTCGACTTCGACAAGTCGGTGCTGAAGCCCGAAGGCAAGGCCAAGCTCGACGACCTCGTCTCCAAGACCGCCGGCCTGAACCTCGAAGTCATCATCGCCGTCGGCCACACCGACTCGGTCGGCTCCGACGCCTACAACCAGAAGCTGTCGGTTCGCCGTGCAGAGGCTGTCAAGGCCTACCTGGTCGGCAAGGGCATCGAGAAGAACCGCGTGTACACCGAAGGCAAGGGCGAGAAGCAACCCGTGGCCGACAACAAGACCGCCGAAGGCCGCGCGAAGAACCGTCGCGTGGAAATCGAGGTCGTCGGTACGCGTTCCAAGTAATTGGTATCCCGACGCTAGAACCCCCGCTGCGGCGGGGTATTCCAAACCCCGCCACGGCGGGGTTTTTTGTTGCCTTCGGTAGCGACTTCGACAGCTTGGATACCATCGGCCCATGACCCTGAATGCCGATCCGCAGGAACTCGCGAAGTTCAGTGACCTGGCCCACCGCTGGTGGGATCCGGAAAGTGAATTCAAACCGCTGCACGCGATCAATCCGCTGCGGCTCGACTGGATCGATCGTCATGTGCGGCTTTCGGGCAAGCGTGTGCTCGATGTCGGCTGCGGCGGCGGGATCCTGTCGGATTCGATGGCTCGGCGTGGCGCCTCGGTGCTCGGCATCGACCTGTCGGCCAAGGCGCTGAAGGTCGCGCAGCTTCACGCGCTGGAGGCCGGGACGCCGTCGGTCGACTACCGGGAGATCGCGGCCGAAGCGCTGGCCGCCGAGGCGCCCGGGCAGTTCGACGCCGTCACCTGCATGGAGATGCTCGAGCACGTGCCGTCGCCCGCCTCGGTGGTCGAGGCCTGCGCCACGCTCGTCAAGCCGGGCGGCTGGGTGTTCTTCTCGACCATCAACCGCAACACGCGTTCGTTCCTGTTCGCGATCGTCGGCGCCGAATACGTGCTCGACCTGCTGCCCAAGGGCACGCACGAATACGCCCGCTTCATCCGTCCGAGCGAACTCGCGCGCTGGTGCCGCGAGGCGCGGCTCGACATCGAAGGCATGCGCGGCATGGGCTACAACCCGGTGACGCGCCGCTATCGGCTGACCGATGACACCGGCGTGAACTACCTGGTCGCATGCCGCAAGAGCGCATGACGGCGATGCGTCCGGCGGTGCTGTTCGACCTCGATGGCACGCTGGTCGACAGCGCGCCCGACCTCGCCGGTGCCGCCAATGAACTGCGTGCGGCCCGCGGCCTGGAGCCGCTGCCCCTCGATCGACTGCGGCCGATGGTCGGTGCCGGGGCGCGCGGCATGGTCGGCGCCGCGTTCGGCGTCACGCCGGACGACCCGCGTTTCCCGGAACTCCGCGACGACTTCCTGCGGCGCTACGAAGCCCGCATGACGCGCGACACGCGCGTGTTCGGGGCGGTGGCGACGCTGCTCGAGGCGATCGAGTCGCGTGGCCTGCGCTGGGGCATCGTCACCAACAAGGCGACCCGCTTTGCCGAACCGCTGATCCGCCACCTCGGCCTGCACGAACGCGCGGCGGCCGTGGTCGCCGGCGATACGACGCCGCATTCCAAGCCGCATCCGGCACCGCTGCTCGAAGCGGCGCGGCGGGTGGGCGTCCCGGCGTCGGCGTGCCTGTACGTCGGCGACGATCTGCGTGACGTGCAGGCGGGCCATGCGGCCGGCATGATCACCGTGGCCGCCGCCTGGGGCTACCTGGGTGCGGGCGAACCGATCGAGCGCTGGGGCGCGCACCACGTGATCGCCGAGCCGGCCGAGCTCTTGAATCTGCTTGCGATGGCCTAAACTCCATGCTTCCCTGGGGCCGACCTGGTTTCGACGCGGGTGCGGAGTAGGAACAGGGCATGCCGAGCACCAGTTCGCTCGTAAATCCACTGGATCAAAGTAACTGCGAACGACTCTTCGTACGCTCTCGCCGCTTAACACCGGTGAGCTTCGCAACAGTTGGCCGATGGGCTGGGCGTGACGGGCAACCGGAACGCTGCGAAGTCATACACATGGGCTCGCCCTGCGCCGGGTCACTCGGCATGGGGTCAAATCAAGTGACTCGGGACGAACGTAGCGTGCTGCTGCGCGACGGCCGTCCCTAAAACCAAATCAGTCAGCTAAGCATGTAGATCTGCCCGACGATGGCTTGCGGACGCGGGTTCGATTCCCGCCGGCTCCACCAGTTGAAGGTGCACGGAAGTGCGCCAAAGTCCAAAAGGCCCAAGTCAATCAACGACTTGGGCCTTTTTCTGATGCGCCGGATGACCGGCAGCGACTCCGCGCCCCGGCCGGACGCCGGTCATTTGCGTCAGTTCAGTTGCAGAAGGCGAAGCAGGTTCAGCCGGACCTTCACCTCCTGCGGCATGACGCCGCCGACGATCTCGTGGGCTCGGGTGCGGGTGTCGCGCAGGGCTGGTTCGCCAAGCGCGATTCCTTCCCGGCCGATCACGCTGGCCACGCGCGGCTGGTTGGCGCGCTGTCCGCGTTTCAGCACCACCGCGACCTCGCCGCTCGCTAGCTTGACGAAGCTGCCCGGCGGGTAGATGCCCAGGGCCTTGACGATCGCGGTGCCCGCTTCGTCGGGCTGCCGGTTCTCGTCCAGATACGCTGCCTTCGCGGCAGCTGCGGCCGACATCGCCTGACGGTCCCTGCGAGGGCTCAGGAGCGCCGCGAAGATGTCGGCGCGCTGCACCAGCCGGGCGATCTGCAGTTCCGGTGCCAGTACCGCCAGCGGCCCGCTGGGCGCGCCGTGATGGCGGGCAACGGCCTCGATCCAGCGCACGTCATCGACGCCGAACTGGCGCAGCAGCGCCGCACCGCGCTCGGCATGGGTCGAGACCGCCTCGCGTTGCAGGCCGCTCAACGGCTGGTCCTGCTGCGCGAGCTGGTCCTGCAGCGCGGTCATCGCGACGTTCATCGTCAGGGCTGCGTGCCGCATCGGTCCCGGCCAGTCTGCCTGCCAGCCCGGCAGGTGGCGGCACGCCAGCTCGCACACCACCATCACCAGCAGCGCGTGGGTGGCGCTGTACTGGTGCGTGTCGGTGCTGGTCGCCTGGATCAGCGTCAGCAGCGTGTCGTCCGCGTCGCCGTTCGTCAGGTCCAGCACGGCTTGTTCGATGCGCTGCACACGGGCGACGAACTCGGCCGGTGTCGGGTCGCGCAGCAAGGCGCTCGTGCGCAGCACCAGATCGCCCCAGGCGGCGACCGGGTCGGCGACACGGCGCGGCGCATGACCGGAAGACGCGGCGGCGGTGATCTCGCGGGCGTCCGGCTGGGCGGCGGCGAGGCGGCCAAGCGGCTGATCCTGCCGGATCATGTGGTGCAACTTGTCCTTCACCGCCCGGCGCAACACCTCCGAGTCGATTTCATCGATGTACACGCCGCGCGAGACCAGCACCTGAAGCTGCAAGTCGTCCTCGATGACGCCGCCGCGAGGCAGCAGCAGCTTGCCGAACTCGTCACGAAGCGCCACCGGCATCGGAACACCGATCCGCAGCGCGGTGCTGGGAAGTGGGGCGAACTGAGGCATGGGCTGGCGCGGCCGTGGTGAGAGCGATGCGGCGGATTGTCGCGCTCGCACGGGCGATTGCGCGTGCGATGCACGGCGGGGAGCGGCAAACGCCGGCCGAGCCGGCACGGTGGGGGGCTCGATGAACCGTGGCGCCGGGTCGCCGCGGCCCGGGCAGGAAGAGTTGTCCACTGAAACGGTGGACAAGGCTGTGAACCGCCAGTGGTTTGCGGTCGCAACTCCAAGCCACGCAACGACTATCGTCATTCGCGGCGGATTCGGAGCACCTGGCCGTCGCCGCGCTCCTTGGCCCGCCAGCACCTGGGCAACGCGCGCAAAGCGAACGGGATCGCAAGCCTCGGGGCGAAGCTGCCGCGCGATACGGAACCGATGGCCGCCGGCGAGCAGGTTCGGTGGCGTGGCGTCCCCGAGGCGCAATGCAATGGGCCGTCCGGCGACCCGAAGATCGCCGCTGGCTGCCGGGTCAGCCGGTCGCCGGCGGAGGGCGCTTCTCCGTCAGGTCCGCTGCAGCCTCAGGTCGCGGTCGCGCACTTGCATCGAGCCATCGGGCAGGACCTGGATCGGCGCGCCGGAAGCGAGCTTGTATTCGGCCACGCCGGTCGATTCCCATTGCGGCTCGGCGGTCGGGAAGGTGTCGACGCGGGCCATGTGCTCGTATCCGTGCACGGTGTAGGTGGCGCCGTCGCTGCCACGTGCGGCGAAGGTCTCGAGGCGGTGAAGCATCTTTTCCATGATGAAGCTCCTGATCGATGTCGGGGCCGCTGAGGGCGCCGTCGCTGAGTGCGTTCTGGCGGCCTGTCGGGGCGGACGATTCTGCGCCTTGCTGCCACCCTTCGCCAGCGTCCCTGGATCGCGTCATGGCTTGCCATCGGGCGTCGGGAGGGGCAATCTGGCGGGTTGGGAACCCGGGTCGGTCGGGCCGGGTCGACGACCGGAGGGCTCGTGTCGTGCTGGGTGAGTTCGTGACCGCGCGGCAATGCGCGGAATGGAAGGACCGGGCGCACCGGTCGGCCGCGAGGTGGATCGAAACCGATGCGGCGGCCTGGGCGGGCGACTACAACCGCCGCCCGTTCCCGATCCGCCATCGGCTGGCCGACCACCCGCTGCTGGGCTTCGACGCGCTGTGCGCGCTGTGCCGGCGCCTGCCGCCCGACGACGTGAAGCTGCGGACCGGGATCGTGCCGATCGACGTCGACTTCAACTCGTCGCTCGACGGCCGCCACCAGCAGGGCCTGATCCTCGACGATGCACTCGCGAACCTGCAGGCGCGGCAGGCCTACGTCGCCATCTACAACCCCGAGCGCGACCCGGCGTACCGCCCGCTGTTCGAGACGCTGGTCGGCGAGATCGCGCTTCTCACCGAGCGGCTGGATTCGGCGATCACCTGGCACTCGTCGTACATCTTCCTGTCGGCCCAGGCGTCGGTGACGCCCTACCACATGGACCGCGAGATGAACTTCCTGATGCAGGTCCGTGGCACCAAGACGGTGCGTCTGTGGGATCCGTTCGACGACGAGGTCATGACGCCCGAGCAGAAGGACCGTCTGCTGGCGGATCTGGGCGCTGCCCGCCCCGGCTACCAGCCGGCGCTGGAGTCCAAGGCGATGCGATTCGAACTCGCCCCCGGGATGGGCGTGCACCACCCGTTCATCGCGCCACACCTCGTGCACACCGGTCCCGACCTGTCGATCACCGTCGCGGTGACCTACCGGACGCGAACCTCGGACGTCTGGTCCGACGCGCACCGATTCAATGCGCGCCTGCGCCGGCTCGGGCTGCACCCGGGCCCGGTGCGGCGGCGGCCGCTGGTCGACCTGGCCAAGGCCGACATGCTGCGCGCCATCCGCGGCGCGCGGCGCGTAATCCACCGCGGAGAGTCGATGGCCGGTTGAGCGGGCGGTGGCGGTTCCGCTCGGACGCTGAGCGGCCACCGGAGGCCTGCGGGCACAGTTGATGGACTCTCAGGCCCTCTCAGGGCTGGTCGTCGTGCCTGACCCGGATACGCAGGCTGACCACCGGTAGCCGGGCCCCTGCGAGCGCCTCTTCGAGCCGCGGCCGGAGCTGCCGCAGCTTGGCCGCGATTGGCGGGTTGGCGGCCAGCAGCGTCCAGCCTTCCTCGTCGAAGGAGCCGGCCGTGGTGTGTGCCGCGAGCGTTGACGGCAACAGCGCACGCACGACCGCCAGGCGCGCGTTCGATTCCGACAGGCGCTGGCGCAGCAGCGCGAGCGGGGCGCTTTGCCGCAGTGCCTCGACCAGCGAGGTGGCATTCGGCACGAGCGGTGGCGGGCGCGGGTTCACGCGGGCAGTGTAGCCAGCATGCGCCGGGGTGCGGGAGGCGGGCGGCGGCGGATCGGGCCGGCGCCGGGCGGCTAAAATCAAAGGCTTTTCGGATGCTCCGGCCTTGCATCGTGCCGGCCGGTCCGCATATCCGAACCCTTCCGATGTCCCCCGGTGCATGGGTCGCGGCCCAAGAAGCCGGCGGCTGCGCCACCAACCCCGACGCCGCATGTTGCCCAAGCTTCTCACCCAGATTTTCGGTAGCCGCAACGAACGACTGCTGAAGCAGTACCGGCAGGGCGTGCAGCGCATCAACGCGCTCGAGACGCAGTTCGAGTCGCTCGACGACGCGGCGCTGCAAGCCAAGACGGCCGAGTTCCGGCAGCGCCACGCCGCCGGCGAGACGCTGGACGCGCTGCTGCCGGAGGCCTTCGCGGTGGTGCGCGAGGGCAGCAAGCGCGTGCTGAAGATGCGCCACTTCGACGTGCAGCTTCTCGGCGGCATGACGCTGCACGCCGGCAAGATCGCCGAGATGCGCACCGGCGAAGGCAAGACGCTGATGGCGACCTTGCCGGTCTACCTGAATGCCATCACCGGCAAGGGCGTGCACGTCGTCACCGTCAACGACTACCTCGCCCGGCGCGATGCCGAATGGATGGGCCGGCTGTACAACTTCCTCGGGCTGTCGGTCGGCGTGAACCTGCCGCAGATGTCGCGCGAGGACAAGCAGTTGGCATACCTGGCCGACGTCACCTACGGCACCAACAACGAGTTCGGCTTCGACTACCTGCGCGACAACATGGTCCACGAGGTGGCCGACCGGGTTGCGCGCGGGCTGTCGTATGCGATCGTCGACGAGGTCGATTCGATCCTGATCGACGAGGCGCGCACGCCGCTGATCATCAGCGGGCAGGCCGAGGACCACACCGAGCTGTACGTGCGGATCAACGCCGTCGTGCCCAAGCTCAAGAAGCAGATCGGCGAACTCGACCTGCGCACCGGCGAGGGCGTCATCGACCCGGGCGACTTCACGGTCGACGAAAAGAGCCACCAGGTCTTCCTGACCGAGGACGGGCACGAGAACGCCGAGCGCATCCTGGGCGAAGCCGGCCTGCTGGCGCCCGGCGCCAGCCTGTACGACCCGGCGAACATCACGCTGATGCACCACGTGTACGCGGCGCTGCGCGCGCGCCACCTCTACAACCGCGACCAGCACTACGTGGTGCAGAACGGCGAGGTGGTGATCGTCGACGAGTTCACCGGCCGGCTGATGACCGGCCGCCGCTGGTCCGACGGGCTGCACCAGGCGGTGGAAGCGAAGGAGGGCGTGGAGATCCAGAGCGAGAACCAGACACTCGCCTCGATCACCTTCCAGAACTACTTCCGCATGTACGGCAAGCTGTCCGGCATGACCGGCACGGCCGACACCGAGGCCTACGAGTTCCAGGAGATCTACGGCCTGGAGACGGTGGTCATCCCGCCGAACCGGCCGACCATCCGCAAGGACGAGCTCGACCTCGTCTACAAGACCGCGCGCGAAAAATTCGACGCGGTGATCCAGGACATCCGCGACTGCCACGAGCGTGGCCAGCCGGTGCTGGTGGGCACCACCTCGATCGAGAACTCCGAGCTGCTGTCCGACCTGCTGCAGAAGGCGAAGCTGCCGCACCAGGTGCTCAACGCCAAGCAGCACGCGAAGGAGGCGGAGATCGTCGCCCAGGCCGGCCGGCCCGGCGTCGTGACGATCGCGACCAACATGGCCGGCCGTGGCACCGACATCGTGCTCGGCGGCAACGTCGACAACCAGATCAAGGTGATCGATGCCGACGAGTCGCTCGACCCCGGCGAGAAGGCCGCGCGGGCACAGAAGCTCCGGGACGAATGGCAGGGCCTGCACGAGCAGGTGAAGGCGCAGGGCGGCCTGCGCATCATCGCCACCGAACGCCACGAATCGCGGCGCATCGACAACCAGCTGCGCGGCCGCTCCGGGCGCCAGGGCGACCCCGGTTCCTCGCGCTTCTACCTGTCGCTCGATGACCCGCTGATGCGCATCTTCGCCGGCGACCGCGTGCGCTCCATCATGGACCGGCTCAAGATGCCCGACGGCGAGGCGATCGAGGCCGGCATCGTCACCCGCAGCATCGAGAGCGCGCAGCGCAAGGTCGAGGCGCGCAACTTCGACGTGCGCAAGCAGCTGCTGGAGTACGACGACGTCTCCAACGACCAGCGCAAGGTCATCTACCAGCAGCGCAACGACATCCTCGAGGCCGAGAGCCTCGCCGCGCAGATCACCAGCCTGCGCGAGAGCGCGATGACCGACGTCGTGCGCACCTTCGTGCCGGCCGACACCGTCGAGGAGCAATGGGACCTGCCCGGGCTCGAGAAGGTGCTGCGCGAGGAATGGCAGGTCGACGTGGCGCTCGCGGCCGAGGTCGAGAAGAGCACGTCGATCACCGACGAGGACATCGTCGAGCGGGTGGCCAAGGCGGCCGACGCGATGTTCAACGCCAAGGTCGAGCGCGTCGGGATGGACCAGTTCACGCCGTTCATGCGGATGATCCTGCTGCAGTCGATCGATTCGCACTGGCGCGAGCACCTGGCCGCGCTCGACTACCTGCGCCAGGGCATCCACCTGCGCGGCTACGCCCAGAAGAACCCGAAGCAGGAATACAAGCGCGAAGCCTTCGAGCTGTTCAGCCAGTTGCTGGACGTCGTCAAGATGGACGTGACGCGCGTGCTGATGACGGTGCGCATCCAGTCGCAGGAAGAAGTCGCGCAGGCGGCCGAGGCGATCGAGGAGCGCGCCGAGCGCATCAGCAACGTGACCTACACCCACCCCAACGAGGACGGCAGCGTCTCGCAGGAGGCCGACCCGGAGACCGTGGCGGCGCAGGTGCCGAAGGTCGGCCGCAACGACCCCTGCCCCTGCGGCAGCGGCAAGAAGTACAAGCAGTGCCACGGCCGGCTGAGCTGACCGGCCTTCCACCCGAACCCCCGCCGCACCGGAGCCCGCCATGCCCGTCAACCTCGTCGCCCCCGATCCCGCCCAGCTCCACCCGGTCCCCGGGGTCGAGATCGGCATCGCGATGGCCGGCATCCGCAAGGCCAACCGGCGCGACCTGACCGTGCTGCGGCTGGCGCCCGGCTCGCAGGTGGCCGGCGTGTTCACCAGCAACCGCTTCTGCGCCGCGCCGGTGCAGTTGTGCCGCAAGCACCTGGCGGCGAGCGGCGGCGAGGTGCGCGCGCTGCTGATCAACACCGGCAACGCCAACGCGGGCACCGGCGAGGACGGCCTGGTGCGCGCCTATTCCACCTGTGTGGCGCTGGCCCGCCGGCTGGAGATCGCGCCCGAGCAGGTGCTGCCGTTCTCGACCGGCGTGATCATGGAGACGCTGCCGAACGATCGCATCGAGGCCGGGCTGCCGGCCGCGCTGGCCGATCTGGCGCCCGGCCACTGGGCGCAGGCGGCCGAGGCGATCATGACCACCGACACGCTGCCCAAGGCGGCGTCGCGGCAACTCACGCTCGGCGGGCGCGTCGTCACCATCACCGGCATCAGCAAGGGCGCCGGGATGATCCGGCCGAACATGGCGACGATGCTCGGCTTCATCGCCACCGACGCGGTGGTCGCGCCGGCGCTGCTGCCCCGGCTCCTGCGCGAGGTGGCCGACGACTCGTTCAACCGCATCACGATCGACGGCGACACCTCGACCAACGATTCGCTGATGCTGATCGCCACCGGCCAGGCCGGCCACGACACGATCGACCGGCTGGACACCGCCGATGGCGCCGCCTTCCGCGACGCGCTCATCTCCGTCGCGCAGCAGCTCGCGCAGGCGATCGTGCGCGACGGCGAGGGCGCGACCAAGTTCATCACGGTCCGCATCGACGGCGGCCGCAACGAAGCCGAGTGCCGCCAGGTCGCCTACGCGATCGCGCATTCGCCACTGGTCAAGACGGCGTTCTTCGCGAGCGACCCGAACCTCGGTCGCATCCTCGCCGCGGTCGGCTACGCCGGAATTTCGGATCTCGACCAGACCGGCATCGACCTGTTCCTCGACGATGTGCAGGTCGCACGCCACGGCGGCCGCCACGCGGCCTACCGCGAAGAAGATGGACATCGCGTGATGAAGCAGTCGGAGATCACGGTGCGCGTCGACCTGCACCGTGGCGACGCGACCGCCACCGTCTGGACCTGCGACCTGAGCCACGACTACGTCAGCATCAACGCCGACTACCGCTCCTGATCCGGCGCCGCTGCGCGATCTGCGCACTCGACGTCTGCCCGTCGCACACGCAACGCACACGAGGCGCGCACGCCTCACGAACGCGTCGGCGTCAAGCAACACGTCATGCATCGAACGGATGCCGGCCCCGCGTCGCGCTGCTAGGATTTCAGGCTTCCACCCGAACGAAGACCCGCCCATGAAACGCTACCTCCACCCGTCGAACCCGCGCGCCGCCCTCGGCGCGCCGGTGGCGTGCGCGTGGGCCGGCGTCCTGGCGTCGGGCCTGACCGGCGCGATCCGCCGATCGTTCGTCGCCATTCCCTAGCCCCCTCGGCTCCTGCTTCCGACCGAAGCCGCTGAGGGATTCAGCGGCAGGTCCGGAGACCCCTCCCGACTTCCGCTGCCCGGGCCCACCGGCCCAACGCGTCCGCCCCCGTGGCGTGACCGGGGCGCCCACCGGCGCCGCACGATGACAGGAGAGAGCCATGAGAACCGGGCTCCGGCAGTTGAGACAGTTGTTCACCTTGCCTCGCGGCGACCTGCTGCGCGACGCGGTCTACCGGCGGCTGTGGACCTCGATCCTGATCAGCTCGCTCGGCGGCCAGGTCACGATGCTGGCACTGCCGCTGACTGCCGCGGTGCTGCTGCACGCCACGCCGTCGCAGATGGGCTGGCTGACCTTCGCCGAGATCCTGCCGTTCGTGCTGTTCTCGCTGCCCTGCGGCGTGTGGCTCGACCGCGTGCGCAAGCTGCCGCTGTACGTGGCCGGCGAGCTGACGCTCGCGCTGGTGGTCGCCAGCGTGCCGTTCGCGCAGTGGATGGGCTGGCTGTCGATGTCGTGGGTGGTCGTCGTCGCGTTCGTGATCGGCACGGTGTTCACCACCGCCGGCTCGGCGGCGCAGATCGTTCTGACGCAGGTCGTCGTGCGCGACCGGTTGGTCGAGGCGCATGCGAAGAACGCGCTCGCGTCCTCGGGTGCCGAGGTCGCGGGGCCGGGCGTCGCCGGTGCGCTGATCAAGGCCGTCGGCGCGCCGCTGGCGCTGCTGGTGGACGCGGCGCTGCTGCTGGTGTCGGCGGCGATCCTGCGCGGCGTGCGCGTGGTGGAGAACCGCGCCGCACGCCCAGACGCCCACTTCTGGCGCGACCTGAAGGCCGGCGTGCGCTTCGTGCGTGGCCAGCGCCTGCTGCTGTCGTTGGCGGCGACGGTCGGCGGCTGGCAGTTCTGCCACAACGCGGCGACGGTGGTGCAGATCCTGTTCGCGACGCGAACGCTGGGCTTGTCGGAGCAGGCGGTCGGGATGAGCTACGTCGGCCTCGGCGTGGGCACGGTCACCGCGAGCGTGGTCGGCCACCGGCTGTCCAACCGCGTCGGCCCCGGGCGCTGCCTGGTGCTCGGCGTCGGCGTGTGCGGCGCGGGCTGGCTGCTGCTGTCGGTGCTGCCGGCCAATGGCTGGGGCGTGTTCGGTTTCGCGACGACGCTGCTGTGCTTCGGCGTCGGCGCGGTGCTGATCTTCATCAACTTCCTGGCGCTGCGCCAGGCGGTGACGCCCGAGCCGCTGCTCGGCCGGATGACGAGCACGATGCGCTGGCTGATCCTGCTGCCGGCCGGCCCCGGCGCCTTGTGCGGCGGCTGGGTCGGCGAGCATGTCGGGTTGCGCGCCGCGCTCGGGATGGCGGGCGGGCTGGCGCTGCTGCTGGCGCTGGTCGCGTGGCGGCTGCCGGTGATCCGCGGGCTGCGTGGGCTGCCGACGCCGGACCGCGGCGACGACTGGATCGGCGTCGAGGCGCAGGTGTCGCCGCAGGCGGCGCTCGAGGGCCGCGGTTGAGGGGCGTGGTTGAGGGCCGCCGCTGCCGCCGCCGCAGGCGGTGACGGCGGCGGTGGCCGCTTCAGTCCGGCATGGCCACGCCGGGCGCGAAGCGGTCGACGGCGTCGGTGATCAGCCCGTCAATGCCCGCGGCGGCGAGCTGCCGCGCCGGCGCGGGATCGTTGACGGTGTAGGCCAGCACGCGCAGGCCGGCCGCGTGCGCCTGCGCGATCGCTGCCTGGCCCAGCGAGGCGTAGTCGCCGACCACCGCGACGGCGCCCAGCGCCCGCGCCTCGCCGATGACCCGGGCGATGCCGGCGCCGGCGTCGCCGTCGTGGTCGAACAGCAGCGCGCGTGGGATCGCCGGGTCGGCGTCGCGCGCGGCGGCCAGCGCCTCGGCGCGGAAGGAGCTGAGCAGCAGTTGAGCGCCGTCGCCGGCGTCGGCACCCCACAGGCGCCGCGCCGCCTCGGCCACCGCGCGGCCGGTGTCGGATTCCCGGCCCGGTGTCGGCTTGATCTCGATGTTCAGCGCGAAGCCGTTGCGCCGGCAGTAGCGCGCGATGGCGTCCAGGTGCGGGATCGGCTCGCCGGCGTGGTTCCGGCCGTGCCAGCCGCCGGCGTCGAGCCGCGACAGTTCGGCCCAGCTCCGCTCGCCGGCGATGCCCGCCACGCCGCAGGTGCGCTGCAGCGTCGTGTCGTGCAGCAGGAAGGGATGGCCGTCGGCGCTCAGCTTGACGTCGCACTCGAACGCCCGGTAGCCCTGCGCCGCGCCGGCGCGCAAGGCGGCCAGCGTGTTCTCCGGCGCCAGCCGGCCGGCGCCGCGGTGCGCGATCCAGAACGGAAACGTCCATCGGCCGTTCATGTGCCGATCCGCTGGCCGCCGGCCGCGTCGAACCAGTGGAGCTGGCCGCCCGGCGCGCGCACCGAGACGCGCTCGCCCGCGGCCGGCGGCACCCGCGTGCCCTCGATGCGCACCGTGACCATGGCGCCGCCGATGCGCCCGTGGACCAGCCGCTCGGCGCCGAGCATCTCGACCGTCTCCACCTGCATCGGCCAGCCGCTGCCGCCGCCGCGCTCGAGTTCGGCGTGCTCGGGGCGCAGGCCGAGCACCAGTTCGCCGCCGCGCGGCGGGGCGGCCGGCAGCGCGAGCACGTCGCCGCCGAGCTCGAAGCGCGAGCCGTCGGCGCGCCCGGGCAGCAGGTTCATCGGCGGCGAGCCGATGAAGCCGGCGACGAACAGCGTGGCCGGGCGCTGGTAGACCGCGTCCGGCGTGCCGACCTGCTCGATGCGGCCGGCGTTCATCACGATCATCCGCTGCGCCAGGGTCATCGCCTCGACCTGGTCGTGGGTGACGAACAGCGAGGTCACCCCGAGTTCGGCGTGCAGCTTGCGGATCTCGATGCGCGTCTGCGCGCGCAGCTTGGCGTCGAGGTTGGACAGCGGTTCGTCGAACAGGAAGACCTTCGGCTGGCGCACGATCGCGCGGCCCATCGCGACCCGCTGCCGCTGCCCGCCGGACAGCTCGCGCGGCTTGCGCTGCAGCAGCCGGCCGATGTCGAGGATCGCGGCGGTGCGGTCGACCCGCGCGCGGATCTCGGCCGCGCCGACGCCGGCGATCTTCAGCCCGTAGGCCATGTTCTCGAACACCGTCATGTGCGGATACAGCGCGTAGTTCTGGAACACCATCGCGATGTCGCGTTCGGACGGCTCGTCGCGGTTGACGACGCGGTTGCCGATCGCGATCGCGCCGGCGGTGATCTCCTCCAGCCCGGCGACCATGCGCAGCAACGTCGACTTGCCGCAGCCCGAGGGGCCGACGATGACGATGAATTCGCCGTCGGCGATCTCGGCCGAGACGCCGTGGATCGCGGTGTGGGAGCGGCTGCCGAGGCCATAGCGCTTGACGACGTCGCGGATCGAGATCGAGGCCATCCGGGTTCGGGTTGTTCGCTTGCTTTCGAGTTTTGCTTCTTCGGGGTTCTACTTCTCGGTGTCCACCAGGCCGCGCACGAACCAGCGCTGCATCAGGATCACCACCAGCGCCGGCGGGATCATCGCCAGCATCGCGGTGGCCATGATCAGGTTCCAGTCGTTGGCCGCCTCGCCGCCGGCGATCATCCGCTTGATGCCGATCACCACCGGGTACATGCGTTCGTGCGTGGTGACGAGCAGCGGCCACAGGTACTGGTTCCAGCCGTAGATGAACTGGATCACGAACAGCGCGGCAATGCTCGTCGTCGACAGCGGCAGCAGCATGTCCTTGAAGAAGCGGAACGGGCCGGCACCGTCCAGGCGGGCGGCTTCGAGCAGCTCGTCGGGCACGGTCAGGAAGAACTGGCGGAACAGGAAGGTCGCGGTCGCCGAGGCGATCAGCGGCACCGTCAGGCCGGCGTAGCTGTCGAGCATGCCCAGGTCGGCGACGACCTGGTAGGTCGGGCCGATGCGCACTTCCACCGGCAGCATCAGCGTGACGAAGATCGCCCAGAACGCCGCCCGGCGCAGCGGGAACCGGAAGTAGACGATCGCGAAGGCCGACAGCAGCGAGATCGCGATCTTGCCGAATGCGATCAGCAGCGCGCTGATCAGGCTGACCATCATCATCCGGCCGACCGCGGCGTTCGAGCCGGAGCCGGTCCCCGTGCCGAGCAGCGCGATGCGGTAGTTGTCGATCAGGTGCGTGCCCGGCCACAGCGGCATCGGCTGGCGCACGATCTCGGCCGCGGTGTGCGTGGAAGCGACGAAGGTCAGGTAGACCGGGAAGGCGACGATCGCGACGCCGACGATCAGCACGGCGTGCGAGAGCAGGTCGAGCCAGGGGCGGCGTTCAACCACGGGGCGGGTCCGTCGGGTCCAACGTGTCCATCAGTACGTCACCTTCTTCTCGACGAACCGGAACTGCACCACCGTCAGCGCCACCACCAGCGCCATCAGCACCACCGACTGCGCGGCCGAGCCGCCGAGATCGAGCGCCTTGAAGCCGTCGTAGTAGACCTTGTAGACGAGGATTGCGGTGTCGCGCCCGGGGCCGCCCTGGGTGGCGGCGTCGACGATCGCGAAGGTCTCGAAGAAGGCGTAGACGATGTTGATCACCAGCAGGAAGAAGGTCGTCGGCGACAGCAGCGGGAACTGGATCGTCCAGAAGCGCCGCCACGGGCGCGCGCCGTCGATCGCGGCCGCCTCGATCAGCGACTTCGGGATGCTCTGCAGGCCGGCGAGGAAGAACAGGAAGTTGTAGGAGATCTGCTTCCACACCGCGGCCATCACGATCAGCGCCATCGCCTGGTGCGAATCGAGCAGGTGGTTCCAGCCGATGCCGAACCGGCCGAGGACGTAGGTGACGATGCCGATGCTCGGCGCGAACATGAACAGCCACAGCACGCCGGCCACCGCCGGGGCCACCGCGTAGGGCCAGATCAGCAGCGTGCGGTAGACCGCCGAGCCCTTGACGACGCGGTCGGCGAACACCGCCAGCAGCAGCGACAGCCCGATCCCGAGGCCGGCGACCAGCACCGAGAAGATCGCGGTGGTGTGGAACGACGCGAGGTAGCTCGCGTCGCGCCAGAGCGCGCGGAAGTTGTCGAGGCCGACCCACTCCACCGAGGTGCCGAACGCGTCGGACTGCTGCAGCGACTGCAGCAGCGCCTGCGCCGCCGGCCAGAAGAAGAACAAGGCGATGACGGCGAGCTGCGGCGCCAGCAGCAGCCACGGCCAGCCGCGGGAGCGGAAGACGACGCGTTTCTCGGCGGCCAAGGCGGGGGTGGTCGGCGAACAGCGGTGAAAGGCGGCGAACGGCGGCGAACTTTGGCAACGGAGCCGGAACCGCCTAGCCCTTGTTCGCCTTCTGGAATTTCTCGAGCTGCTCGTTGCCGCGGGTCACGATCGCGTCGAGCGCGTCCTTCGCGGTCTTCTTGCCGGCCCAGACCTGCTCCAGCTCCTCGTCCTCGATGGCGCGGATCTGCAGGTAGTTGCCGAGCCGGATGCCGCGCGACTTGTCGGTCGTCTTGCGGATCATCTGGTTGACCGCGACGTCGGTGCCCGGCCGCTCCTTGTAGAAGCCCGACGACTCGGTGAGCTGGAACGCTGCGGTGGTGATCGGCAGGTAGCCGGTGCGCTTGTGGCTGGCCGACTGGATCTCCGGCCGCGACAGGTAGTTGAAGAAGGTCGCGATGCCCTTGTATTCCTGCGGCTTCTTGCCCGAGATCACCCACAGGCTGGCGCCGCCGATCACGGTGTTCTGCGGCGCGCCGGGCACGTCGGGGTAGTAGGGCAGCGGCGCGAGGCCATAGGCGAACTTCGCGTTCTTCGCGACGTTGCCGTAGAAGCCCGAGGAGGTGGCGATCATCGCGCACTCGCCCGAGACGAACGACGCCTCCGGCACGTTGCTGCGGCCCTTGTAGACGAACAGCCCCTGCCTGGCCATGTTGGCCAGGTTCTCGATGTGGCGCAGGTGCAGCGGCGAGTTGACGACCAGCCGCGCGTCCAGCCCGCCCAGGCCGTTGCGCTTGCTCGCGAATTCGACGTTGTGCCAGGCCGAGAAGCTCTCGAGCTGCGTCCAGTTCTGCCAGGCGGTCGTGAACGGGCACTTGTGGCCGCTTGCCTTCAGCTTGGCGGCGGCGGACACCACCTCCGGCCAGGTGGCGGGCGGCTTGTCGGCGTCGACGCCGGCGGCCTTGAAGGCGTCCTTGTTGATGTAGAAGATCGTCGTCGAGCTGTTGAACGGAAAGCTCAGCATCTCGCCGTTCGGCGCGGTGTAGTAGCCGGCGACGGCGGGCACGTAGGCGGCAGGGTCGAACTTGAAGCCCGCGTCCTTCATGACCTTGCCGACCGGCACGATCGCGCCCTTGCTGGCCATCATCGTCGCGGTGCCGACCTCGAACACCTGCAGGATGTGCGGCGCGTTGCCGGCACGGAAGGCGGCGATCGCCGCGGTCATCGACTCGTCGTAGGTGCCCTTGAACGTGGGCACCACCTTGTAGTCCTTCTGGCTGGCGTTGAAATCGCGCGCCAGGTCGTTGACCCATTCGTTGTTGACGGCCGTCATCGAGTGCCACCACTGGATCTCGACCTGGGCCGCAACCGGGCCGGCCAGGGTGACAAGTGCGGCCGCTGCGACCGTGGACTTCAGGGACATGGACACTCCGTCGGTGGATGGCGGCCCCGAAGCGGGGCCGATGGCGACTGTGCGTCGAACCGATGACAGGCGTGTTTATCCGTGCGGGCCCGCCGCGGGCAAGCGGGAATACCCGCCGCGCCTTGTGCGCTCCCCGCACGATCGTCCACCACCCTCCCGGAAGCCCCGCGCCCCGGCCGGCGACGGGCGCTGCGGTACGATTCGTGTCCAAGTGCACTGACCGGCCCAGCCGGACCCGCCCGGCAGCGCCGGGTGCGGCGGCTCTGGACTCCCGGCCCCGAGATCGATGAACGCACCCACCACCCTGACCGAGATGGCCGCCGCCCAGGCCGCCCACGATGCGCCGCGCCTGCGCGAGATTCCGTACAACTACACCTCGTTCTCCGACCGCGAGATCGTGATCCGCCTGCTCGGCGCGCGCGCCTGGGAACTGCTCGGCCGCCTGCGCTCCGAGCGCCAGACGGGCCGCTCGGCACGCATGCTCTACGAGGTGCTGGGCGACATCTGGGTGGTGCAGCGCAACCCGTACCTGCAGGACGACCTGCTCGACAACCCGCGCCGCCGCCGGCAGCTCATCGACGCGCTGCACCACCGGCTGGGCGAGGTGGAGCGCCGCCGCTCCGCGGCCGACGCCGCGCGCGATGCGCTGGTCGGCGAACTGCTGGGCCTGGCGAGTGCCGCGGTGGAACGCTTCGCCGAGCAGTTCGAGCAGGTGGCCGGCCTGCGGCGCCGCGCGGTGCGGGTGCTCGGCCGCCACACCGCGAAGGACAACATCAAGTTCGACGGCCTGTCGCGCGTGTCGCACGTGACCGATGCCACCGACTGGCGCGTCGAATACCCGTTCGTCGTGCTGATGCCCGACACCGAGGCCGAGACGGCCGGCCTGGTGCAGGCCTGCGTCGAACTCGGCCTCACGATCATCCCGCGCGGGGGCGGCACCGGCTACACCGGCGGCGCGATCCCGCTGACCTGGAACAGTGCGGTCATCAACACCGAGAAGCTCGAGTCGATGAGCGGCGTCGAGATGTTGCGCCTGCCCGGGCTGGACCGCGAGGTCGCCACCGTCTGGACCGAAGCCGGCGTCGTCACCCAGCGCGTGACGGACGCGGCGGAGGCCGCCGGCTTCGTGTTCGCCGTCGACCCGACCTCGGCCGAGGCCTCGTGCATCGGCGGCAACATCGCGATGAACGCCGGTGGCAAGAAGGCGGTGCTGTGGGGCACGGCGCTCGACAACCTTGCCTCCTGGCGCATGGTGACGCCGGAGTGCAAGTGGCTGGAGGTGGTCCGGCTCGACCACAACCTGGGCAAGATCCACGACGTCGAGGTCGCGCGCTTCGAGTTGCGCTACTTCGACGCCACCGGCAAGACGCTGGAGCGCACCGAGTCGCTGGACATCCCGGGCCGCGTGTTCCGCAAGGAAGGGCTCGGCAAGGACGTGACCGACAAGTTCCTGGCCGGCCTCCCAGGCGTGCAGAAGGAAGGCTGCGACGGTCTGATCACCAGCGCGCGCTGGGTGGTGCACAAGATGCCGGCGCACACGCGCACGGTGTGCCTGGAGTTCTTCGGCAACGCCAAGGACGCGGTGCCGAGCATCGTCGAGATCAAGGACTTCATGTTCGAGCAGGCGCGCCAGGGCCGGGCGATCCTCGCCGGCCTGGAGCACCTGGACGACCGCTACCTGAAGGCCGTCGGCTACGCCACCAAGAGCCGGCGCGGCGGCGACGGCAAGGGCGGCGGCGCATCGGGCGTGCTGCCGAAGATGGTGCTGATCGGCGACATCGCCGGCAACGACGCCGACGAGGTGGCGCGCGCCACCAGCGAGGTGGTGCGCATCGCCAACAGCCGCGCCGGCGAGGGCTTCGTGGCGGTCAGTGCCGATGCGCGCAAGAAGTTCTGGCTCGACCGCAAGCGCACCGCGGCGATCAGCCGCCACACCAACGCCTTCAAGATCAACGAGGACGTGGTGATCCCGCTGCCGCGCATGGGCGAGTACACCAACGGCATCGAGCGCATCAACATCGAGCTGTCGCTGCGCAACAAGCTGGCGCTCATCGACGCGCTGGAGGCCTTCTTCGAGGCCGGCAACCTGCCGCTCGGCCGCGGCGACGACGCCGGCGAGATACCGTCGGCCGAACTGCTCGAAGACCGCGTGCAGCAGGCGCTGGCGCTGCTGCGCGAGGTGCGCGCGCTGTGGACGCAGTGGCTCGGGCAGCTCGACGTGCTGCCCGACGATGGCGGCCCGAGCCTGTTCGAGCAGTTGCAGGACCACCGGCTGCGCGCGTCGTGGAAGACGCAGATCCGTTCGCCGCTCGCGGCCGTCTTCTCCGGCTCGGCGCTGGCACCGGTCGTCGACGCCTGCCAGAAGATCCACGGCGAGGTGCTGCGCGGCCGCGTGTGGGTGGCGCTGCACATGCACGCCGGCGACGGCAACGTGCACACCAACATCCCGGTCAACAGCGACAACTACGAGATGCTGCAGACCGCGCACGAGGCGGTGGCGCGCATCATGAAGCTGGCGCGATCGCTCGACGGCGTGATCTCCGGCGAACACGGCATCGGCATCACCAAGCTCGAGTTCCTGAGCGAGGACGAGATGGCCGGCTTCACCGACTACAAGGCACGCGTCGATCCGCAGGGGCGCTTCAACAAGGGCAAGCTGCTGCGCAACGCCGACGGGCTGAAGGCCGACCTGACCAACGCCTACACGCCGAGCTTCGGCCTGATGGGGCACGAGTCGCTGATCATGCAGCAGAGCGACATCGGCGACATCGCCAACTCGATGAAGGACTGCCTGCGCTGCGGCAAGTGCAAGCCGGTGTGCTCGACGCACGTGCCGCGCGCCAACCTGCTGTACAGCCCGCGCAACAAGATCCTCGCGACCTCGCTGCTGGTCGAGGCCTTCCTGTACGAGGAGCAGACGCGCCGCGGCGTGTCGATCAAGCACTGGCAGGAATTCGAGGACGTGGCCGACCACTGCACCGTCTGCCACAAGTGCCTGAGCCCGTGCCCGGTCAAGATCGACTTCGGCGACGTCTCGATGAACATGCGCAACCTGCTGCGCAAGATGGGGCAGAAGAGCTTCCGGCCCGGCAACAGGATGGCGATGATGATGCTCAACGCCACCAACCCCGAGACGATCAAGCTGCTGCGCGGCGCGATGGTCGACGTCGGCTTCAAGGCGCAGCGCGCGGCGAACCAGTTGCTGCGGGGATTGGCGCGCCGGCAGACGGCAGCACCGCCGTCCACGGTCGGCAGCGCGCCGATCAAGGAACAGGTCATCCACTTCATCAACAAGAAGATGCCGGGCGGCCTGCCGAAGAAGACCGCGCGCGCGCTGCTGGACGTCGAGGACAAAGCCTACGTGCCGATCATCCGCGACCCGAAGACCACGACCAGCGAGACCGAGGCGGTGTTCTACTTTCCGGGCTGCGGCTCGGAGCGGCTGTTCTCGCAGGTCGGCCTGGCCACGCAGGCGATGCTGTGGCATGCCGGCGTGCAGACCGTGCTGCCGCCGGGCTACCTGTGCTGCGGCTATCCGCAGCGCGGCAGCGGCCAGTTCGACAAGGCCGAGAAGATCATCACCGACAACCGGGTGCTGTTCCACCGCGTCGCCAACACGCTGAACTACCTCGACATCAAGACGGTGGTGGTGAGCTGCGGCACCTGCTACGACCAGCTCCAGGGCTACCAGTTCGACAAGATCTTCCCCGGCTGCCGCATCGTCGACATCCACGAGTTCCTGCTCGAGAAGGGCATCCGGCTGGGCGGCGAGGGCGGCTACCTCTACCACGACCCCTGCCACAGCCCGATGAAGCTGCAGGACCCGATGAAGACCGTGCGTGCGCTGGTCGGCGGCAGCCGGCCCGACGCGGTGCTCAAGAGCGACCGCTGCTGCGGCGAGAGCGGCACGCTGGGCGTCACCCGGCCCGACATCTCGACCCAGGTGCGCTTCAGGAAGGAAGAGGAACTGCGCCGCGACGAGACC
Source organism: Piscinibacter sp. (assembly GCA_044223035.1). Classification (GTDB taxonomy): domain Bacteria; phylum Pseudomonadota; class Gammaproteobacteria; order Burkholderiales; family Burkholderiaceae_C; genus JBGAMJ01. The sequence goes on along the minus strand of JBGAMJ010000012.1, from coordinate 42,375 downwards.
GCGCTGCGCGCCACCGGCAGCGTGCCGGCGCAGGGCAAGGTCAAGATCCTGACCTCGTGCCCGAGCTGCCTGCAGGGCCTGTCGCGCTACGGCGACGACCTGCAGAACGGCCTGCTCGAAGCCGACTACATCGTGGTCGAGATGGCCGAGCGCATCCTCGGGGCGGACTGGATGCCCGAGTACGTCGAGCGCGCGAACGACGGCGGCATCGAGCGCGTGCTGGTCTGAGCCAGTAGGCGGCCGGGTGCCGGGGTCATCGGGGCACGATTCGGCTGGCCCCGCCGGCAGGCCTCACTCGGCCGACAGCTTGCGCTCGCGGATCAGCGCGTGCCAGAAGGCGGTCTCGCGGTCGATGAAGGCCGCGAGCGCCGGGCCATCCGACGGCAGCACCTCGAGGCCGAAATCCTCGAGCCGGGCGCGCACCTCCGGCGTGGTCAGCGCCTTGTGCATCTCGGCGCTCAGCCGCACCACGATCTCCGCCGGCGTGCCGCGGGGCACGAACAGCCCTTGCCACGCGGTGACCTCGAAGTCGCCCAGGCCGTCGGCGCGGCCAATCTCGTCGAGCGTGGGCACGTCGGGTAACGACGCGAGGCGCTTGCGCGACATCACCGCCAGCGCGCGCACCTTGCCGCTGCGGATCTGCGGCAGGCCGGCGGCGGTGTCGAGCACCATCATCGGCACCTGGCCGGAGATCACGTCCTGCACCGCCAGTGCCGTGCCGCGGTAGGGCACGTGGACGATGAAGGTCCGGCTGCGGTCCTTCAGCAGTTCCATCGCCAGGTGGTGCGGGCTGCCGATGCCGGGCGAGGCGTAGCTGTACTTTCCCGGGTTCGCCTTGACCGTGTCGAGCCACTGGCGGGCGCTGGTGAAGCCCGCGTTGGGGTTGACGGCCAGGATCAGCGGGAAGCGCGCCATGAAGCCGACCGGGGCGAAATCCTTCGGGTCGTAGGGCAGCTTCCTGTACATCGCCGCGTGGAACACCATCGCGCCGTTGTCGCCGGTCAGCAGCGTGTAGCCGTCGGGTGGCGACTTGGCCGCGTTGTCGGTGCCGATGATGCCGGCCGCGCCCGGGCGGTTGTCGATCACGATCGTCTGCCCGAGCTGGCGCCCGAGCGGGGCGGCGAGCTGCCGTGCGAGGAAGTCCGACCCGCCGCCGGCCGGGTAGGCGACGACCCAGCGGATCGGCTTCGACGGCCAAGTGTCGGCGCGCGCCGGCCACGGGGCGCTGCCGAGCGCTGCGACGAGGCCGGCGGCCTGGCTCAGCCAGCGTCGGCGCGGTTGGAATGGGGTCATCGATGCCTCTGGGTGGCCACGTTCGCGCGATTCTAGGCAGCGCCCCGATAATCCTCCCGATGTCAGACGTCGCCACCCCGACCTCCGCCAGCGCTGCGGCCCCCGCCTGCCCGCTGTGCGGCCCCGATGCGCAGCCGGCCGTCTGGGCCGACGCCGACTGGCGCGTGATCCGCGTCGCCGACGACGACTTCCCCGCCTACTACCGCGTCATCGCGCAGCGTCACGTGGTCGAGATGTCGGACCTGCCGGCGGCCGAGCGGGCGCGCTGTCTCGAACTGGTCTGCGCGGTGGAACGTGTGCTCATCGACCGGCTGCGGCCGACGAAAATGAATCTCGCGGCGTTCGGCAACATGGTTCCGCATCTGCACTGGCACGTCATCGCGCGGTTCGACTGGGACAGCCATTTCCCGCAGCCGCTCTGGGGCGCGCGGCAACGCTCACTCGATCGGCCGGCGGCAGAGCGGCTCGGCATCACGCTTCCGGAGCTGGATGCGGGGGTGCGCGATGCCTTATCCAACACAGCGCCGTCCCTTTCGCTTCCATCTTCCGAACGCTGACGCAACCATGGCCGGATTGACCCCCCAGACGCCGCAACCGACGTCGATCACGGTGCACCAGCAATCGCGGGTGCTCGAGATCTCGTTCAGCGACGGACAGACCTTCCGCATTCCGTTCGAGCTGATGCGTGTCTATTCGCCGTCGGCAGAGGTGCAGGGCCACGGCCCCGGGCAGGAAACGCTGCAGACAGGCAAGCGGGATGTCGGCATTCTGACGATCGAACCGGTCGGCCACTATGCCGTCCAGCCGAGCTTCACCGATGGTCACGACACGGGCATCTTCTCGTGGGACTACCTGCACTGGCTCGGCTCGCGGCAGGATGAACTCTGGCGCCGCTACGAGGCACGGCTTGCGGAGGCGGGCGTCGACCGCGACGCGTCGATGTCGTCCGGAGGCGGACATTCCTGCGGCCATCATCACTGATCCGGACTTCCATGAGCGACACCCATTTCGGTTTCGAGACCGTCGACGACACCCAGAAGGCGTCCCGCGTGCGCGGCGTGTTCGATTCCGTCGCGTCGCGCTACGACGTGATGAACGACCTGATGTCGCTCGGCATGCACCGCGCGTGGAAGGCCTACACGGTCGCGGTCGCCAACCTGCGCGAGGGCGACCGCGTGCTCGACCTGGCCGGCGGCACCGGAGACCTGGCCCTGGCGTTTGCGCCGCGCGTCGGCCGCCGCGGCATGGTCGTCCACACCGACATCAACGAAGCCATGCTCCGACAGGGCCGCGACCGCCTCGTCGACCGCGGCGTCGTGCTGCCGACGGTGCTCTGCGATGCCGAGCGCCTGCCGTTTCCCGACGCGAGCTTCGATCTCGTCAGCGTGGCCTTCGGCCTGCGCAACATGACGCACAAGGAGCACGCGCTGGCCGAGATGAACCGCGTGCTGCGACCGGGCGGGCGCCTGCTGGTGCTCGAGTTCTCGAAGGTCGCGGCGCCGCTGGAGCGTGCCTACGACTGGTATTCGTTCAAGGTGCTGCCGCGCCTGGGCAAACTGGTCGCCGGTGACGCCGACAGCTATCGCTACCTGGCCGAATCGATCCGCATGCACCCCGGCCAGGCCGAGCTGAAGGCGATGATGAAAGCGGCCGGCTTCGGACATGTCGACGTGCACAACCTGAGCGCCGGAGTGGTGGCTCTGCATGTCGGAATCCGCTGTTGAGGGGATCGAACGACGTCTGCAAGCCATTCGACAGCGAAGCGGAAAGCCTTCCGACGTTCGCGCAAGAAGGCGGCGTCAGCCCGCCATTTGTTGCGATTTGTTCACGACTTTCTGCCGCTTTGCCCGGTTCCGGCCCCTGACTCGGGGTTGCTAACCTGACATCATTCGCCGGTACACTGATTCGAGTCGGTGATCGCAGGTCGCACGCACGCCACCTCCTGTCCCGCTCCTCGCTGCGGCGACCCACGCTTGCCCGGCACCACGGCGCCCCGATTCTCGCCGTCTCCGAACTCAACATCGTCGTCCTTGGGAGTCATCCACGCATGAATTCGAGTCACCGGGTGCCATCGGGCTCGCCCGTGCGCCGAGCGAGTCGTTCCCTCGCCTTGGCGCTGCTAGCCGGCGCATCCATCGTCGCACTGTCGGCCTGCGGCGACAAGAAGAATCCGGCCAGTCAGGTTGCGGCGAAGGTCAACAAGGAAGAGATCTCGATCCACCAGATCAACTTCGTGCTTCAGCGCCAGCAGGGTCTGAAGCCGGAACAGACCGATGCCGCGAGCCGGCAGATCCTCGAGCGCCTGATCGACCAGGAATTGGCGTTGCAGAAGGCCTCCGAACTCAAGCTCGACCGCGACCCGCGCGTCGTGCAGCAGGTCGAGGCGGCGCGGCGCGACATCATCGCCCGTGCCTACGTCGACAAGACCGGTGAGGCCGCCGCAAAGCCGACCGCCGAGGAAATCAAGAAGTACTACGACGAGAAGCCCGCGCTGTTCAAGGACCGCCGCGTCTACAGCCTGCAGGAGATCGCGATCGAGGCCAAGCCGGAGCAGATCCCCGCACTGCGCAGCGAACTCGAAAGCGCCAAGACGATCAACGACTTCGTCCAGTCGCTCAAGGACAAGGGCATCCGCTACGTGGGCAGCGCCGCAGTGCGCTCAGCCGAGCAGTTGCCGCTGTCGATGCTGGACACCTTCGCGCGCCTGAAGGACGGGCAGGCGATCCTGCTGCCCTCGCAGACCGGTGCCCAGGTGATCGTGCTCAGCGGCAGCCGCGCCGAGCCGGTCGACGAGGCGCGTGCGCGGCCGGCGATCGAGCAGTTCCTGCTCAACGAGTCGAAGCGCAAGCTCGTCGAGGCCGAGGTCAAGTCGCTTCGCGCGGCTGCGAAAATCGAATATGTCGGCAAGTTCGCCGAATCGTCGGCCTCGGCTCCGGGTGCCACCGCGCCGGCCGCCCCGGCCGCGGTCACGCAGACGGAGCCGGTCGCGCCGGTCACGGAACCGGCCGCCAGCGGGCTCGACGCAACGTCCATCAACAAAGGCTTGGGAATCAAATGACGATTCGACGCATGTGGCAATACCTGTTCGCTGTCGCGATGGCGATGGCGGCTTTCCTGCCGATCGGCGTGCAGGCGCAGACCGCCAACGGCGACTACCGCATCGGCTCCGGGGACGTGCTTCGCATCAGCGTCTACCAGAATCCCGATCTCACGCTGGAGACGCGCGTGGCCGAGTCCGGCCTGGTGTCGTTCCCGCTGCTCGGCAACGTGCGCATCGGCGGGCTGAGCGTGACCCAGGCGGAGAAGCTGATCGCCGATGGCCTGAAGAACGGCAACTTCGTCAAGCAACCCCAGGTGACGATCGTGCTGGTGCAGGTGCGCGGCAACCAGGCGAGCGTGCTCGGCCAGGTGAACCGGCCCGGTCGGTTCCCGCTCGAGGTGGCCAACATGCGGCTGACCGACGTCTTGGCGATGGCGGGCGGCGTGGCACCGGTCGGCGCGGATACCGTGGTCGTGGTGGGTACGCGCGACGGCCAGGCGTTCCGCCAGGAACTCGACCTGCCGTCGCTGTTCTCGGCACAGGGTCGCGACCGTGACATCGTCATCCAGAACGGCGACGCCATCTGGGTCGACCGCGCTCCGACCGTCTACATCTATGGTGAAGTACAGCGTCCCGGCGCCCTGCGACTCGATCGCGGCATGACGGTCATGCAGGCGCTCGCCACGGGCGGTGGCCTGACGCAGCGAGGTACCGAAAAGGGCTTGCGCGTGTACCGCAAGGGCACCGACGGCAAGCCGCAGATCATCCAGCCGGTGCTCGAAGACCGGGTCGTCGATGGCGACGTGATCTACGTTCGCGAAAGCCTGTTCTGATGCTAGTTGGAGAAGTGTGATGTCCTACGGGCAATTTGTATCGATCTTGCGTGCGCGGTGGAAACTCGCGTTGGCGGTGTTCCTGCTGATCGTGGGGCTCGGGGTCGCGGTGACGTTGCTTCTGCCGAAGCAGTACACCGCGTCGGCTTCGGTCGTCGTCGACGCGCGGCCAGACCCGGTCAACCCGTTCCAGATCGGCTCCACCGCGTCGCTGATCGCGACCCAGTCGGACATCATCCTCAGCGATCGGGTCGCGCGGCGCGCCATCCGATCGCTGAAGCTGGCGCAGAACCCGCAGGTGCGCCAGCAGTGGCAGGACGACCAGGGCGGCAAGGGCGACATCGAGACCTGGCTCGCCGGCTTGTTCAGCAAGAACCTGGCGGTGGTTCCCTCGCGTGACAGCAACGTGATCACGGTGTCGTACAAGGCGCCGGACCCGAACTTCGCCGCCGCGATCGTCAACGCCTTCGTGCAGTCGTACATCGACACCACGCTGGAACTGCGCGTCAGCCCGGCGCGGCAATGCACGTCGTTCTTCGACCAGCGGACGAAGGAAGCACGTGAACAGCTCGAATCGGCCCAGACGCGCGTTTCCGAGTTCCAGCGCAGCAAGGGGATCATCGCATCGGACGAACGACTGGACATCGAGAGCGCGCGCCTGAACGAGTTGTCTTCCCAACTCGTGATGCTGCAGGCCGTCGCCTCGGAATCGGGCAGCCGCCAGGCGCAGGCGATCGGCGCCTCCGGCGATCGGCTGCAAGAGGTGCTGACGAACCCGCTCGTCTCCGGCCTGAAGGCCGACCTGACCCGTGCCGAAGGCAAGCTGCAGGAGCTGAACGCACGCTACGGTTCCAACCATCCGCAGGTCATCGAGGCGCAGGCCAACATCACGGAACTTCGGTCGCGCATCGATGTCGAGATCAAGCGGGTGATGGGCGGCGTGGGCCTGACCAACACGATCAACCGCCAGCGCGAAGCGCAGACGCGTGCCGAACTGGAACTTCAGCGCACCAAGGTGCTGAAGATGAAGGCGGTTCGTGACGAGGGTGCTGTGCTGTTGCGCGACCTCGACAACGCCCAGAAGACCTACGACGCGGTGGTGGCACGCTTCAACCAGACCAGTCTCGAGAGCCAGACCACGCAGAGCAACGTGAACGTGCTGTCGTCGGCGCCGGTGCCGATCGAACCTTCCTTCCCGAAGCCGTTCCTGAACTTTGCGGTGGCTTTCGTGCTCGGCATCCTGATGGCTGTCGGCATCGTGATGATTCGCGAGATCCTCGATCGCCGCACGCGCAGCATCGAAGACGTGAAGGGCTTCCTGGGGCTGCCGGTGATCGGTGTGCTGCCGGGTGTGCAGACGACCAGACGCGCCAGCAAGCGCAGGCATCTGATGATTCAACAGCGCGTTTTGGGCCACCTGCCCGCGCCGAAAGGGGGCGCATGATGGCCAAATTCCGTGATTCCGCGGCGCAAGACGTGGCGTTCTCACCCTTGGTGGGGTCCAGTGTTTCGGACGCCGAAGCATCCAATTCGCAGGTGGTTCACGACCGTTCGATCGGCGACATCATCGCCGACACCCGCAGCCTGGGTGCCGAGCAGGTCGAGCAGATCCTGAAATACCAGCGCGAACATGGCGTGCGTTTCGGCGAAGCCGCCGTGGCGCTGGGTTTCGCAACGACCGAGGATGTGCTGTTCGCGCTGTCGCAGCAATTCCACTATCCGTACGCGCCGGAAGAGCGGCGCAACCAGAATCCCGAACTGGTCGCGCTGAATCAGCCGTTCTCGCCGCAGGCCGAGGCCTTCCGCGCCGCGCGCAGCCAGTTGATGATGCGCCTGTACAGCGGCAGCGATACCCGCCCGGCGGTGGCGATCGTCAGCCCGGACAGCGGTGACGGCAAGACCTATTTCGCCGCCAATCTCGCAGTGACGCTGGCGCAACTCGGCGGCCGCACGCTGCTCGTGGATGCGGACATGCGCGGCCCGCGCCAGCACGAGGTGTTCGGCATCCCGAACGAAAAGGGTCTGTCGGGCATCCTGTCGGGCCGTTCGGAACAGCAGGTGATTCACCAGGTGCCGGGTATTCCCAGCCTGTTCATCCTCCCGGTCGGCGTCACCCCGCCGAACCCGCTCGAACTGGTCGAGCGCTCGGCGTTCGGGCTGCTGATGCGCGAACTGGCGGCCAAGTTCGACCACGTGATCGTCGACACGCCGGCCGGTGTGTACGGCACCGACGGTTCCGTGATCGCATCTCGTTGCGGCGCCGCGGTAATCGTGGTGCGCCGCGACACGGCGCGCGTGGCGGTGCTGCAGGATCTTGTCGAAGGCCTGGCCGGTACGCCCGCCAAACTCGGCGGCGTCATCTTCAACGAATATTGACGAATTGACGCAAGAAGGATTCGCTCCGATGAGTGCAGCGGGTGCCTCGCATTCCCGGCCCACGTTGCATAACGCGTGGCCGGTTCTGTTGCTCGCCGCCTCGCTGCTGCTGCTCACCGTGCCGAGCTACGTCGCCCTGGCGACGACGGTCTGGGCCACGGAGGAGCAGGGGCACGGACCGATCATCCTGGGTGTGACCTTGTGGCTGGCCTGGTCGCGGCGCCAGGCGCTGTTCGACCTGCCGGACAACCCGGCCTACCTGGCCGGCGGGGCGACGTTTGCGATCGGATTGGTGGCCTACGTGATCGGGCGATCGCAGTCGCTCGACACGCTGGAGGTCGGTGCCCACCTGCCGCTTCTGGCCTCCGCGCTGCTGTTGACCAAGGGCTGGCGCGGACTGCGCTGGGGCCTGTTCTTCCTGTTCTTCCTGCTTTTCATGATTCCGCTGCCCGGTATCCTGGTGCAGAGCATCACGACGCCGCTGAAGATCGCGGTGTCGCATGTTGCCGAGGCCTTGATGCACTCGCTGGGGTATCCGATTGCCCGCGCCGGGGTGATCCTGTACATCGGCCAGTATCAACTGATGGTGGCGGACGCCTGCGCCGGCCTGAATTCGATGTTCACGCTGGAGGCCTTGGGTCTGCTCTATCTGAACCTGATGAACCATTCGTCGGTGCGCCGTAACGTGGCGCTGGCGGTCCTGGTGATTCCTATCTCGTTCGCTGCCAATGTGATTCGGGTGATCACCCTGGTGTTGGTCACCTTCTATTTCGGGGACGAAGCCGGCCAGGGTTTTGTCCATGGTTTCGCCGGCATGGTGCTCTTCCTCGTCGCGCTGACGATGATGCTGATCACCGACTCATTGATCGGCCGCGTCTTCCGGGATTCCCCGCCCAACGCCAAACGGGCGGTGATGGCATGAAGCGCCGCGCCGTCGTTTTTGCCACTGGCGCCGTCGCGGCGGTTTCCGCGGCAGCCGTGATGAGGCCGCGGCACCGGGCCTCCGAAACCCTGCCGGCGATCCAGCTCGACGCGCAGGTTCCGGCGAAATTCGGCGACTGGTCGATCGACAGCGCGGTTGTTCCGGTCCTGCCGAATCCCGAGCTGCAGTCGAAGCTGAACGCGATCTATACGCAGGTCCTTGCGCGCACCTACGTGAAGAGCAAGACACAGCGGGTGATGCTGTCGATCGCCTACGGTGCGGACCAGGGCTCGGACGCGACCTCCGTCCACCGTCCAGAATTCTGTTATTCCGCCCAGGGCTTCTCAATTCGCGCTCTGGGATCGCGCGAGATCGTCGTCGACGGCCGTCACATCGACGTCCGGCGTCTGGTCGGCACCTTTGGTAGCCGGGTCGAACCGATCGCTTACTGGGTGACGCTGAACGACACGACGGTATTGCCCGGTCTGGAGCGAAAACTCGGGCAGATCCGCCTCGGGCTGTCAGGCCAGATTCCCGATGGCATGCTCGTGCGAGTATCGAGCATTGGTCCGGACCCGGATGCCAACTTCGCGCTCCAACTCGAATTCCTGAATGCACTGGCGTCTTCGATGGCACCGGGCATCCGCGACCGGTATTTCGGTCGCCCGTCGACATGATGTCGCGCGTCGTGCACGCCGTCTGCAGCGCAGGTATACGCCATCGCAGTCGCTCCGACTCGGACCGGCGCGGCCGCCGAGTGCCAGGTCGGGGCGAATCCCGGCCGTCGGGCCGGAATTCGTGATGCGTTTCCCTGAACATACGCGCCGGTCGTTGTGCATGTCGGCGCTGGCGCTGTCGGCCCTCTTCCTGTCGAACACCGCGATCGCCGCTCCAACGCCGGTCGACTGCCCATCGCTGAGCGCGGCCGTCGAGGGCAGTCGTCTCACCGTGACACCCGACGCACGCACCGGATCGATGGGCCTGAAGCGTGCCTGGGATTGCATCAGTTCGGCCATCGCCGACCGGATCGACATCCGCGACGTCGTCGTGCGCCTGCCGGCCGGCCGTCAGGCGCTCGATGCCCCGCTGGTCTGGCCGGCTGCGCGCGGACGACCGGTCACTGTCACCGTCAGCGGTGCCGGCGCAGAGATCAGCGGCACGCGCCTGCTCGACAAGTGGCAGCCCGCCGGCGGCAACGTCCCCGGATCGGACCAGCGCTGGCCGCCCGGCGTGCTCGAAGTCGCGATCCCGCCGGAGGCGGCCGCCGCGATGCGGCAAGGCCTCACGCGCGACCAGGCCAGCTTCCCGACCCTCGCGCCGCCGGAACTCGTCGTCGACGGCGAGTTGTTCCATCTGGCGCGCTGGCCGCGCAGCGGGTTCCTGACGGTCGACACCGCCAACCAGTCGCAGTCGACGCTGACGGCCGCGTCGATCGACCCACTGCCGTTGCGTTCGGGCCCGGTCCAGGCGCAGGGTTTCTGGTTCCACGACTGGGCCGACTCGGCACGTCCGGCGCGCGCGGACACCGGCAGCCAGGGCCGCCAACTCACGCTGGCGCTGGCCGGTTCGTGGCCGAAATACGGTGTCAAGAGCGGCGGCCGCTTCCTGCTGCTGGGTGCACCGGCCTTCATCGGATCGCCGGGCGACTATGCGGTGCTGCCCGACCGCGATGCGATCGCCTTCATGCCGCGCCGTGCACCGACACAGATCGAGCTGACTGCAACCGACAGTGCGTTCCAGATCGCCGGCGCGACGGGCTTCACGCTCGACGGCGTCACGGTCGAGGGCTTCCGCGGCGTCGCGGTGAACCTGTCGGGGCAGGGCGTCTGGCTGCGCAACTGCCACGTGCGGCATGCGGGTGTCGTTGCGGTCCGGCTGAGCGGCACCGATGGCGGCATCGAAAAATGCACGATCGACGGCGCCGGCGCCACCGCGGTCGAACTGCGCGGCGGTGACCGCCGCTCGCTGGCGCCAGGCAAACTGACGCTGGCCGACTCCGAGGTGTCCAATTTCGGTCGCCTGGTGTGGAGTTCGGTCCCCGGTGTGCGCGTCGATGGCGTGGGCAACACCGTGACCCGCAACCGCATCCACGGCGGCCCGCATTCCGGGATCTTTTATTTCGGCAACGACCACGAGATCTCCGACAACGAGGTCTATGAGGTGGCGCGGATGACCGGCGACGTCGGCGCAATCTACACCGGCCGCGATTGGGCCGGCCGCGGCCACAAGGTGCTGCGCAATTACGTGCACGACGTGGCCGGCTTCGGCGTGCATGGCGCCACCGCGATCTACATCGACGACCAGTCCAGCGGCGTCGAAGTGCGCGACAACATCGTCTGGCGCGTCGATCGCGGCGTGCTCGTCGGCGGCGGCCGGGACAACATCGTCCAGCGCAATCTGTTCGTCAAGGTGCGCGAATGCCTGAAGCTCGACGACCGTGGCCTGAACTGGCAACGCGGCTTTGCTCAACCGGGCGGCGAACTGAACAAGCGTCTGAACGACGTTCCTTTCGACAGCCCGCTGTTCAAGCAGCGCTATCCCGGCCTTGCCAGCGTCAAGGACGACCGGCCGGGCGTACCGGTCGGCAACATCGTGCGCGAGAACCTCGGCATCGATTGCAATTGGACCATCGCTCCCGAGGCTGCGAAGGCCGGCACCGTCGAGCGAAATCAGACGCTCGCCGATCTGCCGTTCGCCGACCCGCGCGCCATTGCCGGCCCGACCGCGCCGAAGCGCGACGCGTTCCGCCTCGACTGGCAACGCGTCCTGTCCACACTTCACTGAAGGTGCCGGTGGACGTCACCGCCCGCGCGCAGCGGGACGTCGCCGCCCGACACCTCGATTCCGAACGGATGCCTTCCTTCAACGCCTTGTATTTCTTCAGCGCGAAGACCCAGCACCAGAACCTCGGTGACGGCATCATCAGCCGCGAACTGCTGCGCCTGCTGCGCAGCCACGGCCAGGTGCAGTTGCTGGACGGCGGCATGCCGCCCGAATTCCTTGCGCTGATCGAGGCCGACCGCGTGACGCGCCACGCCTCCACCGGCTCCTACGTCGGCGCAATCGTGCGCTCCGCACTGCGCCAGCGCTTCCAGGCCGGCGCGCCGCGGGTGTACTACGCGCTGAACCCCGGTGGCTTCAACGGCGGAGTGACCTGGGGCGACCTGCCGCGCCAGTTCGCGCTGATCCTGACCTACGTGGCGCTGTGGGCGCTCGGCGTCCGGCTGATCCGGCTGGGCCAGTCGGTCGGGCCGTTCCTGGGCGCGCGGTTGCCGATCGAGCGCGTCAAGTCGCGCTTCATCCATGCGGCCACCGCACGCGACCCGCTGTCGCTGCGCTACGCGGCCGAGTCCGGCCTCGGGCCGATGCGCTACTTCCCCGACCTTGCGCTGATGCTGGAGCCGCGGGCAACGCGCACGGCGCTGCCGGCCCGGCCATACGTCGTGGCGAGCTTCCGCTCGTCGCCGAAGCGTGCCGGCTACGACGACGGCATCGAACGGTTGCTGCGGCAGGCGCTGGGGGCGGGCGGCGTCGGCGCCGGGCTGGATCGCCTGTTCGCCAGCCAGGTCACCTTCGATCGCGCGCGCAGCCGGCAACTTGCCGAGCGCTTATCCGACCTGCCCGGCGAGACCCGCATCGACGAATCCACCGGTTTCGACGAAGTGCTGGCACTCTATCGTGATGCCGAGGCGGTGTTCAGCAACCGGCTGCACGTCGTCCTGCTGGCGATGCGCGTGGGCACGCCGGCGTACGCGATCGTCGACCACGGCGCCAACGCCAAGGTCATCGGCATCCTCGAAGACCTGGGCTTCCGCGAGATGGTGATCGATCTCGACGCGCCGCAGTTGCCGCGCACCTGGCCGGAACGACAGGCATACGAACTGCGCTGCAAGAACGTGTTCGCGGCCAAGCGCGAGCAGGCGGTGGCCACGCTGCGCCAGCTCCTGGCCGAGTGAGCGGGCCCGTCCGATGTCCGGTTTCGCCAAAAGTACGCTCTGGGCCACGCTCGGCAACTGGATCCAGCAGGGGTTCAGCCTCGTCACGCTGCTGGTCGTCGCCCGCTTCATCGAGCCGGCTGCCTTCGGTCTGATCACCACCGCGCTGCTGTTCGTGCTGCTCGTGCAACGCGTGCTGCTGGAGTCGATCGGCTTCGCGGTGCTGCGCGCGCCGGAGCTGACGCCATCTCGCCTCGATGCGGCCTTCGCGCTGTCGGCCGGCGGTGGCGTGCTGCTCGGCGGCTTGCTGTTTGCGGGTAGCGGCGTGCTGGCCACGTCCTTCGACGAGCCCGGGCTGCGCCCGGTGCTGATGGCGCTGGCGGCGATGCCGCTCATCGACGGCTTGACGACGGTGCAGACCGGCCTGTTGCGGCGCGACATGCGTTTCAAGGCGCTGGCGATGCGCACGCTGTGGGCCAACCTCGGCAGCGGCGTCGCCGGTATCGCGCTCGCGTACGCCGGGGCCGGCGTTTGGAGCCTGGTGACGCAGCAACTGATCTCGTCGGTCGGCGGCCTGGTCGCGATCTGGGTGGCCTGCGAATGGCGCCCCGGCCGCCGCTGGCACCGTGCCGATTTCCGCGAACTCGCAGCGTTTGGCCTTCCGATGGTCGGCAACGCACTGCTGTTCGTGCTGAGCAACCGGCTCGACGTGCTGGTGCTGGCCGCGGCCTCCAACGCGTCGGTGACGGGCACGTACTCGCTCGCCAAGCGCCTCGTGCGTGCCGTCACCGACCTCTTCGTCAGCGGCGCGGTGACGGTATCGCTGTCGGTGTTCTCGGCTGCCGGCAACGATGCAGAGGCTCGCACACGGTTGCTACGCGACAAGCTGCGTACGATCGCGTTCATCGCCTACCCGCTGTACGCCGGCCTGGGCTGCGTGGCGGCCGACCTGATCCCGCTGCTGCTCGGCGCGCGCTGGATCGATGTCGTGCCCACGCTTCAGGTGCTCGCGCTGTTCGGCCTGGTACAGGTGCCGCTCCTGGTCGGCACCAACCTGCTGGTGTCGCTCGGGAGATCGCGCGACCTGCTGTTCTTCAACCTGTTCAGCCTGTGCGTGCTGGCGCTGGCGATCACGACGCTGGTGGCCGACGGTGCTCGGGGCGTCGCCACCGCGTTCGTGCTTCAGTCCCTCATTACGCTGCCGATCCTGCTGTGGCGGCTGCGGGTGGCGGCCGGGCTGGCATGGTCGGGCGCGCTCGTCGCGGTGGCACCGCCAGCATTGGCCACCGCCTGCATGGCGGCGGCGATGTGGCTGGCGCAGTGGTTGGCGGCCGGCGCGGCGCCCTGGCAGCGCGTGGCCGCGGCCATCGCCGCCGGCTTGCCGGCCTACCTGCTGCCGGCGATCCTGCTGATGCCCGAACAATGGCGGATGGTGTTCCAGATGGTCCGCACCAAGGCTCGGAGAGTGAGTACATGAACAACATCGACATTCAGACGCCCTGGCAGACCGAAGGCCGCTTGCCGTGGCACAAGCCGGCGAGCGACGTGTCGGTCGGCGTGCATGGCTGGAAGCGCTGGTACGCCGTGCTGTACCTGATGGGCCTGATGGGCGCCTTCGCGGTGTTCGAGGGCGCGGATGCGCAGGGCGGGGGCGGTCTGTCGCTTTCCAAGGTGTTGTTCCCGCCGCTCTACCTGATTTCATTCGCGCTGGTGGCCACGCGCTGGCAGGCACTGTGGAAGACGCAGTTCCCGGTCCGGCTGGCGCTGCTGTTCACCGGCGTGTTCGTCAGCTCGATGTACTGCTACCTGCCCGGCAGTGCGCTGGTGACGACGATCTCGGCACTGCTGAACTGCGTGTTCGCGTGGTGGCTGGCGCAGGCATGCGAGCCGGAAGAATTCGCCGACCTGTATCTGACGACGCTGGTCGCGATGCTGGTGTTCTCGATGCTGCTGGCGGTGGTCAATTTCCAGTACATCGTCTGGGTCGATCCGGCCGAACGCGCGAACGCACTGGGCCTGCCGAACATCAAGGGCGCGTTTCCGCACAAGATCCACGCGGCGGTGTTCAACGCAGTCGGCGCGCTGATCTCGTGGTCGCGCTTTCGCGCGCGTGACCAGTGGCGCTGGGCCGCGGCCTTCGGCCTGTTCATGCTGCTGGTGCTGGCGTCCGGGTCGAGCCTGGGCATCGTCACGTTGGCCGGCGTTTTCATCGGCTTGCCGGCGCTGCGGGCGATGCACCGCCGCTTCGGTGCCGCAGGGTTGATCTGGCTCGTCGTGCTCGTCGTGTGGCTGCTGGCCACGGTGCTCGCCTACGACCTGGTGGCACTGGCGCTCTCGGCCGTGGGGCGCGATGCCACGCTGACCGGCCGCACGACGATCTGGCAATTCGGCCTGCGCTACATCTTCGACCACCCGTTCCTCGGCGGCGGCATCGGCGTGTTCTTCGCGCCTTACCTGAACGCGCCGGCCTATCCGCTGTGGCAGCAAATGCGCTGGTATGTCGCACCGTCGTTCCACAACGGCTACCTTCAATCTCTCGCCGAATGCGGCCTGATCGGCGCCTTGCCGTTCCTCGGGCTGCTGGGCGCCGCGCTGGGGCGAAGCTTCCAGCCGCGGATGGCGCCGATCGTGCCGATCCTGTTCGGCTTCGCGCTCGCGAATACGGCTTCCAGCCTGTTTCTCGCGGCCAACTCGTTCTTCGTCGTGTTCCTGATCTACCTCTGGGCCCTGCACCTGCGCTATCGGGAGGCCGCCCGGCCGGTTCGGCGCGGGCTGGCAGATCTGCGCGCGCGTCGCTGAACGCGCGCGTCGGTCACCGTCGGCCGCGGACGCCTGCCGGAATGCCACGCGTCGGTTGACGCGAATCGGCGCGACCACCCAAGGTGCTGTTGCAAGACGTGTCGAACACCCCGGTGTGCGACAAAGTGGTAACGCGTTCGGTCGTTCGACGATCGCGCAACATCAACGTGATTCGCAGCACGCCGGAGTGCTGAATTGCCGCAAGCCCGTCAACGGCGCGCCATAGCGCGGCACGAGGCTTGTCGATCAGAGCCACAAGGCCCTGGAACGCCCGGCAATTCCAAGGTTTCGAATGCTTACGCTCGGCGTTCTTTCGTTGCATATCGTCGGTCAAGCGCATTCGGCGGTTCGCCGAAGACGGTGAGGCAAGGGGAGCGGCAGCAAGCCGCAAGGTGCCGGTCGCAAGCCGGCCCCGCCCCGGAAATCACGCTGCGCGAGCGGTGGCCCGGCCGGACGGCCGGCCGCTGCTCACCGCAACTCGAACGACGGCCGGGGCCGTTGCCTACGCAGAACCGTTTTCCCATGAACCGCCAGCAACCATTCGCACCGGTCCTTGTACTCACGCTCGCTTCGACGGCCTGGCTGTTGGCGGCCTGCGGCGGCGGCGACGCCGGCCCGGTCGGAGCCGATCGCGCCGAAGCCACTGCCGCTGCCGCGACTGTCGAAGCGCTATCGAGCGCCGATGCCGATCGCGGCCTGCCACTGGTCGGCATCGAGACCGTCACCGGCCAGGCGCTGGACACGATGGCGACCGTGCATGTCGCCGCGAGCGCCAACGGCTCCGGCACCCGCGTCGAATCGGCGACGGTCGCCAATGCCGGCGACCGTGCGACAGCGATGGCCCTGTCCTCGACCCCCGTCGTCGCGGCCAGCGACGTGGCGCCCGGCGCCGGCTTCTTCGTCGATGCCGTGGCGGGCAACGATGCCAATCCCGGCAGCTTCGACCAGCCGTGGAAGACGCTGTCCAGGCTCACCACGGCGGCCCTGCCCGCCGGCCAGAGCATCTACCTGCGCTGCGGCAGCACCTGGCGCGAGTCGGTCTACCTGTCGTCCAAGAACCTCGGCGATGGCGCCAAGATTACCGGCTACGGGCCGGACTGCGCGACGAAGAAGCCGATCATCTCCGGCGCAAACGACTTCTCCGGCGGCTGGACGCGCAACGGCAACGTCTGGTCGCGCAAGCTGCCGGCCGGCACGCCGAAGATCAAGCGTCTGTTCATCGACAGCGCCGCGCTGCGCGTCGCGCAGTGGCCGAAGTACGGCGGCGTCGGCAAGGAGTACGCGTTCGCCGGTGCCGCATCGCATGGGTCGAGCACACTGCTGGCGGCCGCGCCGGCCGATGTCACGGCGTTGGCAGCCCAGGACGTCGTCGGCGCCACGGTGCAGCTCCGCAGCAAGCCCTGGCTCGTCGAGCCGAACACCGTCGCGGCGTTCGCCAAGTCGACCGGCCAGATGACGCTGGCCACGACGACGCGCTTCGCCCTCGAACTCGGCAACGGCTACGTGCTGCAGGACAAGGTCTGGATGCTGCGCCGCGCTGGCGAGTACGTGCACGACACCGCCACCGACACGCTGTACGTCTTCCCGACAACGGCGGCCCAACAGGCTGACCTTAATGCGTCCAAGGTCGAAGGCAGCGTGCGCGACGTGAACCTGACGATCAACGGGCGCCCAGGCGTCGTGGTGTCCGGCATCGCGACCGTGATGGCGCGCCAGGACGGTCTGAGCCTGCAAGCGTCGCCCGCGGCGGTGGTCGACGGCATCGAATCGCGCCAGCACGGCAGCGCGGGCGTGATCGCCGTCGTGAACTCGACGCTGGCGTTTGGCCAGAAGGGTGCGGTGGTTCGCAATTCGAGCTTTACCGACAACTGGCGCGCAGGCATCGACGTTTCGCGCGCTGCCTCTGCCGAGGTCACTGCGAATACGGTGCTGGACACCGGCAACATCGCCTACTCGGGCATGAGCGAGGCGGGGATCTTCGCCGGTTCGGGTGCGGTGGTCGACGGCAACACGATCAAGCGCTCGATCTTCCGCGGCATCCGCTTCACCGGCATCGGCGGGTCCAAGGTCAGCAACAACGTCGTCGCGAACTTCTGCACCCGCCTCGTCGACTGCGCCGGCATCTACTGGCGCATGGGAGAGAAGTCGGTGGCGCGCGTGGTGACCTACACCTCTTCGGTGGTCGGCAATACGGTGTCCGACGCGGTCGCGAACACGGACGGTGCGGTCGGCCCCGGTACCGACCTGGTGGCGGGTATCTACCTCGACGACTACTCGCAGGGCGTGACGGTGAGCGGCAATGCGGTGCGCAGCGTGCCCTACGGCATCTACCTGCACAACGCCTCGTACAACCAGGTCGACGCCAACAAGGTCTGGTTTGCCACGCGCGCCGGGCTGCGCGCCCAGATGGACCAGACCGATGGCGACTTCATGGTCGACAACCGGTTCACCAACAACCAGCTCGTGCCGACCGGGTATGCCGAGGGCGTGTTCCCGAACACGCCGACCGCGACGATCTCGCACGCGATCTGGTTCCGCACCAAGCAATACGCGAACCCGCTCCCGTCGACGTCCAACGTCTTCAGCGGCAACCAGATCGTCGAGCTGTTCGGCTCCTCGGCCGCCGCGGCGCTGATCACCGGTGCCGGCGAGGTGCAGAGCAACCTGACGGCCAGCGGCTGGCGCACGCTGATGAACGGCGCGGAAAGCGTCGTCGTGCCGGCCACCTACGCGTTGTACCAGCTCGTCACCGGGCCGGAACTGCTGCCCGCCGGCAGCTTCGACACCGGCCTCGCGTCGTGGAAGACCTTCTTTGCGTCGTCGCCCGCCGGCACGGCGCGCGCCGTCAACGGCGAGGCCGGCTGCACTGGCACCTGCGCGGCCTTCACGGCGATGAGCACCAGCGACCAGCTCTACTCGACGGACGGGTTCCAGATGGTGCCCGGCGCGCTGCATGTCGCACGCTTCACGGCCGGCATGGGCGGCAAGGGCGCGATCACCGCACCGTTCATCAACCGCCTGAACAGCCCGTGGACCTCGCTGCTCGAGGATGGCACCTGGTCGACGCTGAAGCCCATTGCCGGCAACACCGGCGACGTGCTGACCTTCGAGGCGGTGTTCCGCCCGACCAGCAGCGAGCCGGCACGCATCAGCCTGCGGACCTCGGCGCCCGGCGTGGCGGTGCATTTCGACTCGGTTTCGATCAAGCAGATCATCGGTTACCAGATGGGCAAGATGGCCGACTGGAGCGGCGTGGTGGCGGCGCCGGCCGGCGCGTCGACGGTCGCGACCTGTGCCAAGCTGGGCTGGCCGACGACCTGCAAGGTTGCCGATATCAACGGCAACCCGGTGACGTTGCCGCGCACGGTGCCGGCCAACACGGCCCAGGTCTTCCTGCGCGTCGATTCGTCCTGGCGGCTCTGAGAGCCGGGTGCGCGGGCGCTGGCGGGCGGACGGCTGCTCGCCGAACGCCGCGCGGCATCCGCCGCGCGGCGTTGTCATTTGGGCGCGAGAGAAGGCGTGCGGCCGCTTTCGGCGCGATGCAGGCTGTTGCGGATGTCACGGATGCCCGGCACGCCGGGTCCGGCGGAGGGCGGCCGGCCGGCCGGTCCGCCGATCGCGGCGATAATTCGCGTTGGCGCGGACGACACCTACGTCTTCGAAGTACGCGATCACGATGCCCACCATGAAGAGAGAAGTCGCAATCGTTCAACGCCACCTCGCTCAGTATCGCGTCGCACTCTACGAGTCCATGTACCCCAAGCTCGAGGCGGAAGGCATCCGTCTCCGGCTGCTGCACGGCGAGCCGTCGCCGCTGGACCGGTCCAAGAACAACGATGGCGAGATTGCCTGGGCCGAGTTGCTGCCCGCGCACTACGCGCTCGACGAGAAGCTGTGCTGGATGCCGTATGGCGACGCGGTGATGACCTCCGACCTGGTCATCGTCACGCAGGAAAACAAGCTGATCTACAACCTGCTCGGGTTGACGCTGCGGCGGCCGCAGCGCTTCGCGTTCTGGGGCCACGGCGGAAACCTGCAGGCCACCGAGAGCGACCGCTGGAAGGAGCGCTTCAAGCGCTGGACGACCAACCGCGTCGACTGGTGGTTCGCCTACACGCAGATGACCGTCGAGCGCCTGCGCTCGCAGGGCTATCCGCTCGGCCGCATCACCAACCTCGAGAACGCGATCGACACCCGTGCGCTGGCGCAGGACTGCGCGGGCATCACCGACGTCGACCTGCGCGAACTGCGCAACCGCTGGGACCTGGGCGACAACCGCGTCGCTCTCTACCTCGGCTCGCTCTACCACGAGAAGCGCATCGAGTTCCTGCTCGAGGCCGCGGCGCAACTGGCCGCGCGCCATCCGGACTTCCGCCTCGTCATCGTCGGCAACGGCCCGCAACGCGAACTGGTCGAGTCGGCGCTGACGCGCCATCCCTGGCTGCGCTACGTCGGCCCGCAGCATGGGCGCAACAAAGCGGCCTTCCTGCGCCTGGCGCACCTGGCGCTGAACCCGGGGCTGGTCGGCCTCGGCATCCTCGATACCTTCGTCGGCGGCGCGCCGATGCTGACCACCGACTGCGGCATCCATTCGCCGGAGATCGCCTACCTCGAGACCGGCGTCAACGGCGTGATGACGCCGAACGACATGGCCGACTACGTGCGCGCCTGCAGTGCTGTCTGGGACGACCGCGCGCTGCACGCTCGCCTGTGTGCCGGCGCCGCGGCGGCGGCCACCCGCTACACGATCGAGAACATGAGCCAGCGATTCTGCGACGGCATCCTGCAAGCGCTCGAGACGCAGCGGTGATGGCTCGCACGCGGGTCCTGTTCGACGCCTTCGAGCTCGTGCGCGGGGCCGGCAAGAGCATGGGCATCTACAACTACGCGCTGCGCGCCTTCGACGCCATGGCCGACAAGGTGCCCGACGGCTTCGAGCTCTGCGTGGCCTGCAATGCCGCCAGCGCGGCCGAGTTCGATCCCGCCGGGCGGCGTGGCGTTCGCCGTGTCGTGTTGGCCGACGGAGCGCCGTCGAAGTGGCAGCGTCAGGCGTGGCTGCGCTGGGGCGCCCGGCGCGAATCGCTGCGCCAGGAGGCCGCGGTGTACCTGTCGCCCAAGGGCTTCCTGCCGGGGATGTTCGGCCCGCTGCGCGGATTGCGGACCGTGGTTGTCGTGCACGACCTGATCCCGATGTGGTATGCGGAGCACCACCCAGGTTACTTCGGCCGCGTCGAGGAGCGCCTGGTCGTCGGCGGGCTGGAGCGTTCGGTACGCTGGTCCGACCGGTTGATCGCGATTTCTCAGGCCACGCGCGCCGACCTGGCTACGCGGCTGCAGCGCGTCGACGGCGTCGACGTGGTCCTGAACGGGCTGCCCACGATGCCGGTCGCGCCGGTGCCTGAGCGGGAACCCTACATCTTCGCGATCACGTCCGCGCTGCCGCACAAGAATGCGCGCGGCGTGCTGGAGGCCTATGCCACGTATCGCCGGCTCGTCGCCGAACCGCTGCCGCTGCGCGTCGCCGGGATCGACGACCCGGGCCAGCCGGGCGTCAGCGTCACCGGTCGCCTGGACGATGCCGAGATTCACGCCACCTACGCCGGCGCGCGCGCCTTCCTGTTCCTGTCGCTTGCAGAAGGCTTCGGCTTCCCGCCGCTCGAGGCGATGAGCCACGGCACGCCGGTGGTTGCGTCGGACATCCCGCCGCTGCGCGAGTTGACCGATGGCGTGGTCGACCTCGTTGATCCGTCGTCCCCGGCCGCTGCGGGGGCGGCGCTCGCGCGCGTGGTCGAGCGCATCGATCCGGACTACGCTGAACGCGCCCGCGCGGTGGCGGCGCGTTACGGCTGGGGCGCCTGCGCGTCCGGGCTGTGGTCGTCGGTCGAGCACGCGGTCGCGATGCCCGGTCGATGAAGCCCATCTCCATCGGTACTCTCAGACCCTACACCCCGAACCGTTGAGCGCTCCACCCCATGTTGCTAGACGCTGAAAAGATCCAGAACCAGGCTGCCTATCGCGCCTCGGTGTGCATCATCGGCGCGGGGGTCGCGGGCCTGGCGATGGCGCTGGAGTTCGACCGCCACGGCATCGAGACCGTCGTGCTGGAAAGCGGTGGCTTCGAGCCTGACGACGCGACGCGCGATCTCTCGCGCGGCGACAGCGTCGGCATCCCTTACCATTTTGCCGACGGCTGCCGCAGCCGCTTCCTCGGCGGCAGCAGCAACTGCTGGGGCGGCTGGTGCCGGCCGCTGGATGCGCACGACTTCGAACGCCGCGACTGGGTGCCGGACAGTGGCTGGCCGTTCAGTCGAGCCGACATCGAGCCGTACTACGCCCGTGCCCACGAGGTGCTCAAGCTCGGCCCGGTGCGCTACGGCGTCGACTACTGGCTGCAATCACTGCACCGCAGCGACCTGAAGCAGCTGCCGCTGGACGGCGGGCCGCTGGCCGACGCGGTTTCGCAGTTCAGCCCGCCGGTGCGCATGGGCATCGACTACCGGACGGACATCGAGAACTCGCGCCACGTGACCGTGCTGCTGCGGGCCACCGTCACGCAGTTCAGCACCCGCGCCGACGACGGCCGAGTGACGCGAGTGATCGCGCGCACCCTGGGCGGGAAGGAGCTGACCGTCGAGGCGGGACAGTTCGTGCTCGCCACCGGCGGCATCGAGAACGCGCGCCTGCTGCTCGCGGCGAGCCCGCGCCACCCGGGCGGGCTGGGCAACGGCAACGGGCTGGTCGGCCGTTATTTCATGGAACACCCGCGGGTTGGCGGCGGCACCGTGCAATTCAACGCGCCTTGGCGCGGCAACAAGCTCTACGACCACCGGTTCCACTACCAGAACCCGGCGATCTCGATGGACGGCGTGCGCTTCGCCGCCCAACTCATGCTTCGGCCGGAAGTGCAGCGCGAACACGGCCTGCTCAACTCGAATGTCTGGTTCGAATCGCTGATGCCCGGCGACACCTCGCCGGCCGCCGAGGTGATCATCCGGATGAAGCATCGGCTGGACCACAAGGAGCGCCAGGGCTACTCCGTTGCCGGCGACCTCGCGCGGGTTGCCCGGCGGCCGATCGACTCGCTCGGCTTCGTCGTCGGGCGGCTGCTGCGGCCGCCGTTCCTCGTGCAGCGCGTTCGCATGGTGGTGATCACCGAGCCGAACCCCGAGCGCGACAGCCGCGTGATTTTGTCGCAGCGCCGCGATGCGCTGGGCATGCCGCGCGCCACGGTCGACTGGCGGCTCGGCAACCAGGTCAAGCGCACGATGGATCGGTCGTTCGCGTTCGTCGCCCAGCAGTTGGAGGCGAGCGGCGTGGCCCGCGTGCAGCTCGATCCGAAGATCGAGGAGAACGGCTGGCCGTCCAGCTTCTCCGACGAGGGCACCTGGCACCACATGGGCACCACGCGGATGAACGACAACCCGCGGCTCGGCGTGGTCGATTCCCATTGCCGGATGCACGAGGTGCCAAACCTGCACGTCGCCGGGAGTTCGGTCTTCCCGACCAGCGGTGCGAACTACCCGACGCTCACGCTCGCCGCGTTGGCGATCCGCCTGGCCGACCGACTGCGCGAGACGCTCGCCGACGACAGTCGGCCAGTCAACGTTCGGGCGGCCTGACCGCACCCGCGCGCTGCGGCGCCGGTGGCATCCGGATCAGCCGGCGCTGCTGCGCAGCAGCTGGCGCGAGGCCTTCCAGATGAAGGCGGAGTTGGTATACAGGTAGCGCCGCCACAGGCGACGCGGCTCGCTGGCCAGCCGGTGCAGCCACTCGAGCCCGTTGCGGCGCATCCACTCCGGCGCGCGCGAGACGGTGCCGGCATGGAAGTCGAACGCGGCGCCGACGCCGATCGTCACCGCCTGCACCCGGCCGCGCATAGACGCCATCCACATCTCCTGCTTCGGACAACCAAGGCTCACGAAGACGACGCCGGCCCCCGAGCGGTTGATCGCGTCGATCTGCTGTTCGCATTCCTCGGCCGTCGCCGGCCGGAAGGGCGGCGCGCAGACGCCGGCGATGCGCAGCCCGGGATGATCGGCCAGCAGACGGGACTGCAGCCGCGCAAGTGTCGCCTCGGTGCTGCCGAACAGGTAGATCGGCGTGCCGCTGCGTTCGGCCAGCGCGCAGTAGCGCAGCATCAGGTCCGGGCCATTGATGCGCTGCTGCGCGGCGGCGCCGAGCCGGCGCAGCATCCAGGCCACCGGCGCGCCGTCCGGCGTGGCCATGTCGGCCTCGCGCAGGACCCGCGCGAAGTCGGGCTGCTGGCTGGCGGTGACGACCGAATGCACGTTGCAAATGCAGACGTAGCGGCTCTCGTGCGCCTGGCCCCAGGCGTCGATTCGGCGCAGCGCGGTGTCCCAGTCGATCACGTCGATCGGGCTGCCGATCACCGCGAGGGTGTGTCGTGCGGCGGCGGGTCCCGAGGTCACGTGGTTCGGCCGTAGGTGTCCTCGAAGCGGACGATGTCGTCCTCGCCGAGGTAACTGCCCGATTGCACCTCGATGATTTCGAGCGGTACCTTGCCGGGGTTGGCCAACCGGTGGATCTGGCCCAGCGGGATGTAGGTGCTCTGGTTCTCGGTCAACAGGATCACCTGGTCGCCGTTGGTGACCTCGGCGGTGCCGCTGACGACGATCCAGTGCTCGGCGCGGTGATGGTGCTTCTGCAGGCTCAGGCTGGCGCCGGGCTTGACCATGATCCGCTTGACCTGGAAGCGGTCGCCCGAGTCGACACTGTCGTACCAGCCCCAGGGGCGATGCACCTGGCGATGCAGCGTGTGCTCGCTGCGCCCGCCCGACTGCAACTTGTTGACGATCTGCTTGACCTCCTGGCTGCGCCCCCGGTCGGCCACCAGCACCGCGTCCGGCGTCTCGACGACGATCACGTTCGACAGCCCGACCACGCCGACCAGGCGGCTGGTGGCATGCACCAGCGTGTCGTGGCTGTCGCTGACCAGCGCATCGCCGACCCAGGCGTTGCCGTCAGCGTCCTTCTTGCTGACCTGCCACACCGCGTCCCAGGCGCCGAGGTCGGACCAGCCGGCGTCCAGCGGCACCATGCGGATCGAGAACGGGCTGCCGTCGCCGGGGCACTTCTCCATCACCGCGTAGTCGACCGATTCGGCCGGGATCGCCGAGAACTCGGCCTTGCCGGGGCGGATGAAGCTCGCGTCGATGGTCTTCGGCTCCCAGGCGGCGCGCGTCGCGGCGCCGATGTCGGGGCGGAAGCGGTCGAGCGCCGCCAGCCACACCGACGCGCGCACGACGAAGATGCCGCTATTCCAGTAGTAGTCGCCACTGTCGAGGTACCGCTGCGCGGTGGGGGCGTCGGGCTTCTCGACGAACTGCGCCACCTTCAGCGTGGTCTCGCTGCTGTCGGCCACGGTGCGGATGTAGCCGAAGCCGGTTTCCGGCCGGTCCGGGGCGATGCCAAGGATGACGAATGCGCCACCGGCCGCGGCACGCGTTGCGCGCTGCAGTGCGCGCGTGTAGGCCACGTCGTCGGTGACCGTCTGGTCGGCGGGTGTCACCACCAGCACCGGGTCCTGCCCGCCTTCGAGCGCATGCAGCGCCGCCAGCGTCATCGCCGGCGCCGTGTTGCGGCCGGTCGGCTCCAGCAGCACGGTGGCCGGTGGAAGCTTCAGTTCACGAAGCTGGTCGAGCACCAGGAAGCGGTGCTCCTCGTTGCCGACGACGCAGGGGGCGTCGACGGTGATGTCGTCGGTGGCCAGCGCGGCCAGGCGCATGGCAGCTTGCTGGAACAGGCTGCGGTTGCCTTGCAACACCAGGAACTGTTTCGGATGCTGCGCGCGCGACAGCGGCCACAGCCGCGTGCCGCTGCCGCCAGCCATGATGACGGGGTGAACTTGGATCATTGCCATGGTGGTGCCTGTGGAGTTTCAGGCCGCCGGGGCAGCCGCGGTGGCGGCCGCTTCGGCGGCGATGAACTCCCGGTAAGCAATCGACAGGCCATCGCGCAATCCGGTGCGCGCCTTCCAGCCGCTGCGTTCGAGCAGACCGACGTCCATCAGCTTGCGCGGCGTGCCGTCGGGCTTGGTGGTGTCGAAGACGATCCGGCCCTCGTAGCCGGTGACCTCGGCGACCAGTGCGGCCAGTTCGGCGATCGTCACGTCGTGGCCGACGCCGATGTTCACCAGCGGCGGCTCGAAGCGGCCGGTGACACTCTCGTCGCTGCCCAGCAGGGCTTCGTAGCGTTCGTCGGGCAGATTCATCAGGAACACGCAGGCGTCGGCCATGTCGTCGCTGAACAGGAATTCGCGCCGCGGGGTGCCGGTGCCCCAGACCGTGACGGTGGGCGACCCGCTGGCGCGCGCTTCGTGGAACTTGCGCAGCAGCGCCGGGATGACGTGGCTGTTCTGCGGGTGGTAGTTGTCGCCCGGGCCGTACAGGTTGGTGGGCATCGCCGCCAGGTACTTCGTGCCGTACTGGCGGTTGTAGCTCCAGCACATCTCGATGCCGGCGATCTTGGCGAGCGCGTAGGGGCGGTTGGTCGGCTCCAGCGGGCCGGTCAGCAGCGCCGATTCGCGCATCGGTTGCGCGGCCAGCTTTGGGTAGATGCAGCTCGACCCGAGGAACATCAGCCGCTTCACCCCGGCGAGCCAGGCCGCGTGGATCACGTTGGTCTGGATCGCGAGGTTGTCGCGGATGAACTCGGCCGGATAGGTGTTGTTCGCCACGATGCCACCCACCTTGGCGGCAGCGAGGAACACGTACTCGGGCCGTTCCTGCTCGAAGAAGGCGCGGGTGGCGCGCTCGTCGGTCAGGTCGAGCTCGGCGTGCGTGCGCGTCAGCAGCGAGGCGTGGCCGCCCGCCTGCAGGCGGCGGACCAGGGCCGAACCGACCAGCCCGCGGTGGCCGGCGACGTAGATCTTGGCGCGGGGATCCATGCGGCTCACTCGTTGTAGTCGTAGGCCTGGAAGCCGGCGAGCTTGACGAGGCTGTCGCGCCGCGCGGCGCTGTAGTCGGCCTCGACCATCTCCTTCACCAGCTCGGGCAGCGTGGTCGTCGGCGTCCAGCCGAGCTTCTGCCGCGCCTTGGTCGGGTCGCCGAGCAGCGTCTCGACCTCGGTCGGCCGGTAGTAGCGCGGATCGACGCGCACGATCACGTCGCCGACCTTGCATTTGGCGCGATCGCCGATCACCTTCGCCACGGTGCCGACCTCGTTCGCCCCGTCGCCCGTGAACGCCAGCGTGATGCCCAGTTCGGTGGCGGCGAACTCGACGAACTGGCGCACGCTGTACTGCACGCCGGTGGCGATCACGAAGTCTTCGGGATGGTCCTGCTGCAGCATCAGCCACTGCATCTGCACGTAGTCGCGCGCATGGCCCCAGTCGCGCAGCGCGCTCATGTTGCCGAGGTACAGGCATTCCTGGAGGCCGAGCGCGATGCGCGAGATCGCGCGCGTGATCTTGCGCGTCACGAAGGTCTCGCCGCGCAGCGGGCTCTCGTGGTTGAACAGCACGCCGTTGCAGGCGTACATGCCATAGGCCTCGCGGTAATTGACCGTGATCCAGTAGCCGTAGAGCTTGGCCACCGCATACGGGCTGCGCGGGTAGAACGGCGTCGTCTCCTTCTGCGGGATCTCCTGCACCAGGCCGTACAGCTCGGAAGTCGAGGCCTGGTAGAAGCGCGTCTTCTTCTCCAGCCCGAGGATGCGGATCGCCTCCAGGATGCGCAGCGTGCCGATGCCGTCGGCATTGGCGGTGTACTCCGGCGTCTCGAACGACACCGCCACGTGGCTCATCGCGGCCAGGTTGTAGATCTCGTCCGGCTGCACCTGCTGGATGATGCGGATCAGGTTGGTCGAGTCGGTCAGGTCGCCGTAGTGCAGCTTGAAGCGCTGGTTGTCGACATGCGGATCCTGGTACAGGTGGTCGACGCGGTCGGTGTTGAACAGCGAAGCGCGGCGCTTCAGGCCGTGCACCGTGTAGCCTTTGTCGAGCAGCAGTTCGGCCAGGTAGGCGCCGTCCTGGCCGGTCACGCCGGTGATGAGGGCAGTCTTGGTCATGAGGTGGTTGCCGGTGTCGGATGGGGTATTGCAACGGCGCTCAGGTCGCAAAGCCGTTCGGGTTCAGGTGCTGCCAGCGCCAGCTGTCGGCACACATCGCGTCGACGCCGCGCTTGGCCTGCCAGCCGAGCGCGGTGCGAGCGAGTGCCGGGTCGGCGTAGCAGGCGTCGATGTCGCCCGCGCGGCGCGGCGCGATCTCGTACGGGATCGGACGGCCGCTCGCCTGCTCGAACGCGCGCACGAGTTCGAGCACGCTGAAGCCGCGGCCGGTGCCGAGGTTGCAGGTGATCGAGCGTGGCGTGTCCAGCAGGTAGCGCAGCGCGGCGACGTGGCCGTCCGCCAGGTCGAGCACGTGGATGTAGTCGCGCACGCCGGTGCCGTCGGGCGTGTCGTAGTCGTTGCCGAACACCTGCAGCCGCGCACGCTTGCCGACCGCGACCTGCGTGATGTAGGGCATCAGGTTGTTCGGGATGCCGCTCGGGTCTTCGCCGATCATGCCGCTTTCGTGCGCGCCGGCCGGGTTGAAGTAGCGCAGCAGTGCAATGCGCCAGTCGGGCTCGGCCGCGTTCAAGTCTCGCAGGATGTTCTCGCCGATCAGCTTGGTCGCGCCGTACGGGTTGGTGGCCGACAGCGCCGAGTCTTCGCGGATCGGCAGCGACTCCGGCTTGCCGTAGACCGTGGCGCTGGAACTGAAGACGAACGCGCGGCAGCCATGCCGCTGCATCGCCTGCACGACAGTCAGCAGCCCGCCGAGGTTGTTGGCGTAGTAGGCCAGCGGTTTCTGGGTGCTCTCGCCGACCGCCTTGTGGGCCGCGAAATGCACCACCGCGTCGATGCGGCCGGCGGAGAAGAGGGCTTCCATCGCGGCGGCGTCGGCCACGTCGGCACGTTGGAAGTCGGGCGTCTGGCCCGACAGGCTGGCCAGGCGGTTCAACACCTCGGGCGAGCTGTTGGAGAAGTTGTCGACGCCGATGACATCGAAACCGGCCGCCAGCAGCGACAGCCAGGTGTGCGACGCGATGTAGCCGGTGGCCCCGGTCAGCAGGATTCGTGGGCGGCTCATCGAAGCACCAGTTGGCCGCCGCAGAAGACCGCGTTGCTGGCATAGGGCCGGGTCAATACGCCCGTCGCATTTGCGACATTGCCCGAGACGCTGCGCGCGTCGCGCGAGACCGAGCAGTTGAACTGCAGGCTGCGCGTGGGCACGTATTGCAGGCCGATCGACGCGACGGTGGTGTTGTCGTCGCCGCTCAGGCCGTTGCCGCTCTGCAGGAAGTTGTCGAGCGAGCGGCGCGCGTAGCTGGCGCTCGCCGTGGCCTGGATCTTCGCCGTCATGTCGTAGGTGACGCCGAGCCGCAGCTTGTTGGTCACGCGGCTGTAGTCGCCGGTCTGCGCCAGGGCGTCGGCCGCCTCGCGCAGGAAAGACGCTTCGGTGCCGACGTCGCGAATGTAGGCGCCCGTGAAGGTCAGCTTGCCGGTCGGCCGGTAGTGCACGGTCAGCACGCCGGTGACGCCGGAGAAGTCGCGCGAGGTGAACGCGGCCGCTGTCTTGCGGGTGTAGCTCAGGCGCGACTCGATGGTCGTCAACGCGCTCGGCAGCCAGTTCAGCGTGAGGTCGAGGTCGTCGCGCTTGAAGTCGTCGCTGACGAAGCGTGCAGCCTGCGAATCGGGGTACTCGCCGCGCGTGTGGCGCCAGGCCAGGCCGCCGTTGATCAGGCCGCTCGGCGTGTAGCGCACGCCGAGGCTGTAGACGTCCTTGCGCAGGTCGAGGCCGCGCAGGTTGGTGAACTCGTCGCCGCCGGTGTAGTCGAGCGTCTGGTGCTGGTAGATGCCTTCGAAGGTCAGCTTGGTCACCACGCCGACGCGCACCGTGGCGCCGAAGTCGGTGGACCGCTGCGTGAACTTCTCGAGCGACGGCGCGCCGCCGCTGACCACCGCCGACTGGATCAGCGACTTGTCGGTGGTGTAGTACACGTTGCCCGACACCCGCTCGATGGTCGCGAAGTCGAGGCCCGCCTTCAGCGTGTAGCTGGTGTTGTCCAGCGACTTGACGTTGCTGAACTTGTTCACATTGACATTGCCGCTGCCGTACAGGCGCTGCCGCCCGATCGGCTGGTCGATGCCGGCGACCAGGCCGGTGCTCGAGATGCTGTCGCTGCGGATGTTGCTCTCGCGGTCGCCGCGGGTGACGTTCGAATCGTGCGTGAAACCCTGGCTGACGCCGATGTAGTACGGGTCGGCCTCGGCATGCGCCGCGTTCGCGCCGGCCAGGCCGAGCGCGAGGGCCACCAGCCGCAGGCGCGGAGGGTGCCGGGGTGACGCTGAGTGACGCTGCATTCGATTCCTCCGGGAAGTCGTGTCGATCGCACCCGGGCCGCAAATCGCGTGCCCGGGACGGTTTGGAACTCAGTAGGCCTTGTCGTCGGAGAACACCAGGCGGATCGTGCGCACGATGATCTGCAGGTCCAGCCCCAGCGACCAGTTGCGCAGGTATTCCAGGTCGTACTCGACGCGGGCGCGCATCTTGTCGATCGTGTTGGTCTCGCCGCGGTGGCCGTTGACCTGGGCCCAGCCGGTGATGCCCGGCTTGACCTTGTGTCGCACCATGTAGGCCTTGATCAGCTGCCGGTACTGCTCGTTGTGTGCCACCGCGTGCGGCCGCGGGCCGACGATGCTCATGTGGCCCTGCAGCACGTTGATGAACTGCGGCAGCTCGTCGAGCGAGGTGCGGCGGATGAACGCGCCGAAGCGGGTGATGCGCGGGTCGTTCTTGGTTGCCTGCGGCACCACCTTGCCGTTGTCGAGCGTGCGCATCGAGCGGAACTTGTAGACGGTGATCTCTTCGCCGTCGAGCCCGTTGCGCCGCTGCTTGAAGATGATCGGGCCGGGCGAACTGAGCTTCACGCCGATCGCCACCGCCAGCAGCAGCGGCGAGATCAGGACCAGGATGATGCTGGCGAGCACGACGTCGCTGACGCGCTTGACGAGTTCATTCGTGCCGGTGAACGGTGTCTCGCAGATGCCGACCACCGGCACGCCGTTCATGTCCTGAAGGCGGCCCTGGATGATGCTGATGCCGAACACGTCAGGCACGAAGAACAGCGAGGCGGTGGTGCCCTGCATCTGCTCCAGCAATTCGACGATCCGCGGTTGCGATCCGAGCGGCAGCGTGATGAACACCTCGCGGACGCCGTGTTGCGTGATGTAGGCGGCCACGTCCTTCAGGCCACCCAGGCGTTGCGTCATCGCCGACTGGTGCACGCGGTCGTCGGTGCGGTCGTCGAAGTAGCCGATGAAGTCGACACCCTGGTCTGCGCTTTCGATCAGCGCGCGCGAAACCTTCACGCCCAGCGGCCCCGCGCCGACGACGATCGCCGAGCGGCGCGCCTCGGGCCGCTGCGCGCGCAGGCGAACGATGCGCCGGCCGACCCACACCGCCAGCCATTGAAGCACCGGCGTCAGGCCGACCCAGGCGATCAGCGCACGCTCCTCGAAATAGCCGATGCTCTGCGTCGCATAGCCGCACAGCGCGAGGATGGCGACCAGCATGAACCAGGAGCTGACGATTTCGACCGCGGCGGCGAGCAGGTTGTCGCCGAAGCGGTTGCGCCCTGGGAAAGTCAGCGCGAACACGAGCAGGCACAGCGTCAGCTCGGGCCGGTTGACCGGCTCGCCGAGCATCCAGTTGACGGCCAGGAAGGTCAGCACGGTGATCGCCGGCTCGAGAAAGGCGGCAACGAACGACGTCACCGATTGCGGCGCGTTGTAGAACGTTCGTTTGTAGCTGCGGTCTTCGAACATCGATCAGGTTGAATCCACGCGCCGATGACCGCCGGAGGTTCGCGGCGAGCGGTGCGCCGGGCGTCTTGGGCAGACGGCGGGGGCGTTGCCGGGGAGTGACTTCTGCGGGGCGGTCCGCGCCGTGGCGCGGGGCAACACGCCCCAAAGCGAGGATTCTCCATCAATTCGATGACGCGCCGCACCTTCGCCCCCGGGGGCGCCCTCTGGCGGCTTGCCTACAATCCGTGCATGTTTCACGCCCTTCAACAGCTTGTCGGCACCGCGGTGATGGAGCGGCTGACGCTGCTGTTGAACCACGTGATCGCAGCCGAACCGATCGCCACCCAGCGTCTGAGACCGCATGCGGGACGTTGCATCCGGTTTCACTTGCAGGGCTGGCCATCCCTGCTCCCGACGCCGCCCGCGTTGGTTTTCGGCGTCACGCCGGCTGGGCTGGTCGAGTGGCTGGCCGAGCAGGCCCCGGCCGAAGCCGACCTCACGGTGACGATCGACGCCGCCAATCCGGCGCGCTCCATCGTGCAGGGCCTGGCCGGCCGCCGACCACCGGTCGAGATCGCCGGCGACGCGGGTTTCGCCACCGACGTGAGCTGGCTGATGGACAACCTGCGCTGGGACCTGCAGGACGACCTCGCCCGCCTCGTCGGCCAGGGGCCGGCCGGCGAACTCGGGCGCCTGGCGCGCGCCGCCGCGAGCGGCCTGCGCGACACGGTCGCCGCCTGGACATCCCGGGCGCGCGGCGCGGGGGTGGGGGGTGCGAGTGGCGGCACGGGCGGCGCGCCCGGGCAACCACCCCGATGAGCTCGGCGTATCGCCTCCCGGGCGAACAGTGCAGAGCGGCCGGGCTGGCCGCGGGCCGAAGGGTGGCCCCGTGAGCCATCTCGGGCGGCTCGTCTTCATCGTCTACACGGTACTTCGCTTCGGACTGGACGAGCTGGCGCTGTCCGGCTTCCGGCAGCGCTGGATCCGGCTGCTGGTGCGCCTGATGACGATCGGCCGCCGGCTCGACGCACCCCGTGCGGTGCGGCTGCGCATGGCGCTCGAGCACCTGGGGCCGATCTTCGTCAAGTTCGGCCAGGTGCTGTCGACCCGCCGCGACCTGCTGCCCGACGACATGTCGGTCGAGCTGGCCAAGCTGCAGGACCGCGTGCCGCCGTTTCCCGCGGCGCAGGCGAGGGCGCTGGTCGAGGCGGCGTTCGGCCGTCCGATCGACGCGATCTTCGCCAGCTTCGAGGCCGAACCCGTGGCCAGCGCGTCGATCGCGCAGGTGCACTTCGCCACGCTGAAGGACGGCCGCGAGGTCGCCGTCAAGGTACTGCGCCCCGGCATGCTGGCGGTGATCGACGACGACCTGCAGCTGATGGGCACGCTCGCGCAATGGGTCGAGCGGCTGTCGACCGACGGCAAGCGGCTGAAGCCGCGCGAGGTGGTCGCCGAGTTCGACAACTACCTGCACGACGAGCTCGACCTCGTGCGCGAGGCGGCCAACGCGGCGCAACTGCGCCGCAACATGGACGGGCTGAACCTGGTGATGGTGCCCGAGATGGTCTGGGACCTGTGCACCAGCGGCGTCATCGTGATGGAGCGCATGTACGGCGTGCCGATCAGCCAGACCGAACGGCTGCTGGACGCCGGCGTCGACATCCCGAAGCTCGCGCGCGACGGCGTCACGATCTTCTTCACCCAGGTCTTCCGCGACGGCTTCTTCCACGCCGACATGCACCCCGGCAACATCCAGGTCAGCCTGGCGCCGGAGACCTTCGGCCGCTACATCGCGCTCGATTTCGGCATCGTCGGCACGCTCACCGAATTCGACAAGGAATACCTGGCGCAGAACTTCATCGCGTTCTTCCGCCGCGACTACAAGCGCGTCGCCGAGCTGCACGTCGAGAGCGGCTGGGTGCCGCCGGCCACGCGCGTCGACGAGCTGGAAGGCGCGATCCGCGCCGTCTGCGAGCCGCACTTCGACCGGCCGCTGAAGGACATCTCGCTCGGCCAGGTGCTGCTGCGGCTGTTCCAGACCTCGCGGCGCTTCAACGTCGAGATCCAGCCGCAGCTCGTGCTGCTGCAGAAGACGCTGCTGAACATCGAAGGCCTGGGCCGCCAGCTCGACCCCGAACTCGACCTGTGGAGCACCGCCAAGCCCTTCCTGGAGCGCTGGATGAACGACCAGATCGGCTGGCGCGGCCTGATCGAGCGCCTGAAGAACGAGGCGCCGCGCTACGTGCAGTTGCTGCCCGAGATGCCGCGGCTGCTGCACCAGGCGCTGCAGGCGCCGCGGCCGGACATGCAGCGCGCGCTCGAATCGCTGATCGCCGAGCAGCGCCGCACCAACCGGCTGCTGCAGGGCATCGCCTACGGCGGCCTCGGCTTCGTGCTCGGGCTGGTGGCGATGCAGTTGTTGACGCGCTGGACGCCCTGGTGACCGCGAACGGTCACGAACGCCGTCATATAATTCGCGGTTTTCCTTTTTGCATCAAGGGTTTAGCCATGCCGATCTACGCCTACCGCTGCGCCACGTGCGGGCACGCGAAAGACGTGCTGCAGAAGCTGTCGGACGCGCCGCTGCGCATCTGCCCGGCCTGCGGGGCCGAAACCTTCGACAAGCAGGTCACCGCAGCCGGATTCCAGCTCAAGGGTTCGGGCTGGTACGTCACCGATTTCCGCAACGGCAACACCGGGCCCGCCAAGCCGGCCGGCGATGCCAAGGCCGAGCCGGCAGCATCGGACGCCGCGAAGACGGACGGCGCGAGCCCCGATGCGGCGAAGGCCGACGCTCCCAAGGCCGACACCGCGAAGGCGGATGCCGCCAAATCCGACGCCGGCGCGAAACCCGCGGCGCCGTCCACCCCCCAGACGCCGTCCGGCGGCTGACCGTTCGCGACACCAGGAATGTCCTTGAAGAAATACCTCATCGCCGGCCTGCTGGTCTGGCTGCCGCTGGCCGTCACCATCTGGGTGCTGCACTCGGTGCTGGGCCTGCTGGATGACGTCTTCCGCTGGTTCCTGAGCGCCGGCCAGGTGGTGCTGCCCGAGGCGGCGCGGGCGTCGATCGAGATGCTCGCCGGCATTCCGGGCCTGGGCGTGATCGTGATGCTCGGCGGGTTGCTGCTGACCGGCGTGTTCGCCACCAACTTCGTCGGCCAGTGGTCGCTGCGCCAGGGCGCGCGGCTGCTGCACAAGATCCCGATCGTCAAGTCGATCTACAGCTCGGTGAAGCAGGTATCGGACACGCTGTTCTCGAGCAGCGGCAACGCCTTCCGCGAAGCGGTGCTGGTGCAGTACCCGCGCCAGGGCTCCTGGACCATCGCCTTCGTCACCGGCCGCCCCACCGGCGAGACCGCGCAGCACCTGGCGGGTGACTTCCTCAGCCTGTACGTGCCCACCACGCCGAACCCGACCTCGGGCTTCTTCCTGATGGTCCCGCGCAGCGAGGTCATCGAACTGCGCATGAGCGTCGACGAGGCGCTGAAGTACATCATCTCCATGGGCGTCGTCGCGCCGCCGCCGCCGGCGCCGCCGCGGGTGGCAGCCGTGGCGCAGCGAAATCAGCCCGGCTGAGCGATCGGCACCCGCTCAGCCGTCACGCCCCGAGGGGGCCGCAGCGCCTGCGAACACCGGCCGCTCCGGCGGCCATCCGTACCCGACGATGGAGTGATTCCATGAGAACCAGCTATTGCGGCCTCGTCAGCGAAGCGCTGATGGGCCAGACCGTGACCCTGATGGGTTGGGCGCACCGCCGCCGCGACCATGGCGGCGTGATCTTCATCGACCTGCGCGACCGCGAAGGCCTGGTGCAGATCGTCTGCGACCCCGACCGGCCGGAGATGTTCAAGGCGGCCGAGGCGGTGCGCAACGAGTACTGCCTGAAGATCGTCGGCCGCGTGCGCGCGCGCCCGGCCGGCACCGAGAACGCCAACCTCACCAGCGGCAGGATCGAGGTGCTGTGTCTCGAGCTCGAGGTGCTGAACCCCAGCATCACGCCGCCGTTCCAGCTCGACGACGAGAACCTGTCGGAAACCACGCGCCTCACGCACCGCGTGCTCGACCTGCGCCGGCCGACGATGCAGAAGAACCTGATCCTGCGCTACCGCGTGGCGATGGAGGTGCGCAAGTTCCTCGACGCCGAAGGCTTCATCGACATCGAGACGCCGATGCTCACCAAGAGCACGCCGGAAGGCGCGCGGGACTACCTGGTGCCCAGCCGCGTGAACGAAGGCATGTTCTTCGCGCTGCCGCAGAGCCCGCAGCTGTTCAAGCAGTTGCTCATGGTGGCCGGCTTCGACCGCTACTACCAGATCACCAAGTGCTTCCGCGACGAGGACCTGCGCGCCGACCGCCAGCCCGAGTTCACGCAGATCGACATCGAGACCAGCTTCCTCACCGAGGAGGAGATCCGCTCGATGTTCGAAGGCATGATCCGCAGCGTCTTCCGCAAGACGATCGGCGTGGAGCTGCCCGAGTACCCGGTGATGAAGTACGCCGAGGCGATGGCCCGCTTCGGCTCCGACAAGCCGGACCTGCGCGTCGCGCTCGAGTTCACCGAGCTGACCGACGTGATGCGCAGCGTCGACTTCAAGGTGTTCAGCACGCCGGCCACCACCAAGGGCGGACGCGTCGCGGCGCTGCGCATCCCGCAGGGCGGCGAGATGAGCCGCGGCGAGATCGACGGCTACACCGAGTTCGTCAAGATCTACGGCGCCAAGGGCCTGGCCTGGATCAAGGTGAACGATGCGGCGCGCGGCCGCGAAGGCCTGCAGTCGCCGATCGTCAAGAACCTGCACGATGCGGCGATCGCCGAGATCCTGCAGCGCACCGGTGCGAAGAGCGGCGACCTGATCTTCTTCGGCGCCGACAAGGAGAAGGTCGTCAACGACGCGCTCGGCGCGCTGCGGGTGAAGGTCGGCCACAGCGACTTCGGCCGCTCGCACGGGCTGTTCGAGGACAAGTGGGCGCCGCTGTGGGTGGTCGACTTCCCGATGTTCGAGTACGACGAGGAAGGCCAGCGCTGGAGCGCGGTGCATCACCCGTTCACCGCGCCGAAGGACGGCCACGAGGACCTGATGGACACCGACCCCGGTGCCTGCATCGCCAAGGCCTACGACATGGTGCTCAACGGCTGGGAACTGGGTGGCGGCTCGGTGCGGATCCACCGCGCAGAGGTGCAGAGCAAGGTGTTCTCGGCGCTGAAGATCGACCCGCAGGAGGCGCAGGCGAAGTTCGGCTTCCTGCTCGACGCGCTGCAGTACGGCGCGCCGCCGCACGGTGGCCTGGCCTTCGGCCTCGACCGCATCGTCACGATGATGGCCCGCGCCGAGTCGATCCGCGACGTGATCGCCTTCCCCAAGACCCAGCGCGCTCAGGACCTGCTGACCCACGCGCCGAGCCCGGTGGACGAGAAGCAGCTCCGCGAGCTGCACATCCGGCTGCGCAACCCGCAGGCGGCGCCGGCCTGATCCCTCACGCCCGCTCGTCACGCCATGACGCCCGCCCTCGTCGTTGCGAATGCTCGCCATGGCCCGAGCCATGGCTGCGCTTCGCGCCTCGATGGCGGCCGCCCTGGCGCGCCGCTCGGACGCGATCGATTCGCGCTCAGACTCTGACTCCCGGGCTCTGACGGCGGCCGGCAGGGCAAGTCTCTGCCGGCCTGCCTAGAATGGCCGTCCCCTGCGCTGGAGCCGAGCCATGAATGCCGCCGCGCGTCCGTACAAGATCCCGGAATCGGTGCTGGTCGTGATCCACACGGCCGAGCTCGAGGTGCTGCTGATCGAGCGCGCGGATCTCGCCGGCTACTGGCAGAGCGTCACCGGCTCGAAGGACCATCCCGACGAGCCGCTGGACCTCACCGCGGTGCGCGAGGTCGGCGAGGAAACCGGCATCGTGATCGCCGACGCGGTCTCCGACGCCGCCGGCAACGCCGCCGTGCCGCGCTCCCACCTCGTCGACTGGGGCCTGCGCAACGTCTACGACATCTACCCGCGCTACCTTCACCGCTATCCGCCGGGCGTCACCCGCAACACCGAGCATGTGTTCGGCCTGCGCGTGCCGCGCGGCATCGCGGTGACGCTCTCGCCGCGCGAGCACGTCGACTCCGTCTGGCTGCCCTGGCGCGAGGCCGCGGACCGCTGCGCGTCCGCGTCCAATGCCGAGGCGATCCTGCAGCTTCCCCGCTTTGCCTGACACCCACCCGAAGGACCCGGCATGAAGACGCCCGACGAACTGCGCCGCGCCCGCCATGCCCTGCCGCCGGTTCCCGCCGTGGCCGCGGCCGCCGCATCGGCCGTGCCGGTGTTGCGCGTGGCCACCTACAACATCCACAAGGGCGTGCGCGGCATGGGCCCGCGCAAGCGGCTGGAGATCCATAACCTGGGCCTGGGCGTCGAGGCGCTGGACGCCGACTTCGTGTTCCTGCAGGAGGTGCGGCTGTTCCACCATGCGGACGCGCGCAAGTTCACCGACGCCCACCTCGGCTGGCCGCGCATGCCGCAGGCCGAGTACCTGGCGCCCGAGGGCTACGGCGTCGCCTACCGCACCAATGCGGTGACGCGCCACGGCGAGCACGGCAATGCGCTGCTCTCGCGCTGGCCGCTCGGCGACATCGGCCACCACGACGTGTCCGACCACCGTTTCGAGCAGCGCGGCCTGCTGCACGTGCCGGTGCAGTGGAACGGCGTCGTCGTGCACACCGTGGTCGCGCACCTGGGGCTGATGCACGCGAGCCGCGTCCGCCAGGTCGAGCGCATCGCCGAGTTCATCGACCGCGAGGTGCCGGCCGGCGCGCCGCTGGTGCTCGCCGGCGACTTCAACGACTGGGGCGAGAAGCTCGACGAGCCGATCCGCGCGATGGGCCTCGCGCGCGCCGCCCGCGGCGAGGGCCCGCCGCTGCGCACCTTCCCGTCGCGTGTGCCGATGTTCTCGCTCGACCGCATCTACACCCGCGGCTTCGACTGCACTTCGATGTTCGTGCCGCGCGGCTCGATCTGGGCCCGCATGTCCGACCACCTGCCGCTGGTGGCCGAGCTGACGCTGGCGTGACGCCCCGATCCGCCGACGAAGCCGCGGACGCCGCCGGCCTCGCTGCCGCAGCGCCGGCGGATGCTACCGCCGGGGCCGCGACCGACACTCCCGTGGCCCTGGCTGACTCGCCGCCCGCCGCTCCGGCCGCCGAAACGCGACCGCCGGCGTCGTCGCCCGTCGCCCCGCCCAGCCTGCTGCGCCGCCTGCCGTTGCCGCTGTACTCCGGCGGCAACCGCGTCGAGCTGCTGCGCGGCGGCGACCGGCTGTTTCCGGCGATGGCCGAGGCCATCGAGCGCGCGCGCCACTCGGTGTGGCTCGCCACCTACATCTACCACCTGAACGACGAATCGCCGCTGGTTCGCCGCGTCACCGACGCGCTGGCCGCCGCCGCTGCCCGCGGCGTACGGGTGCAGCTCGTGATCGACGGGTTCGGCGCCCGCGGCGACCTGGCGGACCTGCAGCAGCACCTGGGCGCATCCGGCGTCCGGATGGCGGTGTTCCGGCCGATCCGGCGCTGGTGGCACTGGTTTCAGCCGGCGCTGATGCGGCGGCTGCACCAGAAGCTGTGCGTGGTCGACGGCGACATCGGCTTCGTCGGCGGCATCAACCTGATCGAGGACCGCTTCGACCTCGTGCACGGCTGGAGCGCCGCCCCGCGGCTCGACTTCGCGGTGCAGGTGCGCGGCCCGGTGGTGCCGCCGATCGAGCAGGCGGTGCAGGCGGTGTGGACGCGCGCGCACCTGGGCGCGGAACTGCGCGAGGAGGTGGCCGCGCTGGCGCGCAGCACGGAGCCGCTGGCGCGCGTGCGCCGGCTGGTGCGGCGCCTGCGCATGCCACGCGGCCGCGGCCTGCGCGACCCGCAAAGCGCCGCCCGGCCGAGCGTCGCCGCCTTCGTGCTGCGCGACAACCTGCGCCAGCGCCGCACCATCGAGCGCGCCTACGTCGACGCGATCCGGCACGCGCGCCAGCGCGTCGACCTGGTGTCGCCGTACTTCTATCCCGGCCTCGGCTTCCGCCGCGCGCTGGTGCAGGCGGCGCGGCGCGGCGTGCGGGTGCGGCTGCTGCTGCAGGGCAAGCTCGACTACCGCATCGCCGGCCTGGCGGCGAGCGCGCTGTACGACGAACTGATCGGCGCCGGCGTGCGCGTGTTCGAGTACACGCCGGCCTTCCTGCACGCCAAGATCGCCTGCGTCGACGACGATTGGGCGACCGTCGGCAGCTCCAACATCGACCCGCTGTCGCTGCTGCTGAACCTCGAGGCCAACGCCGTGGTGCGCGACGCCGCCTTTGCCGACAAGCTGGCGCAGCGCTTCGACGCGGCCCTGGCCGCGTCGCACGAAGT
This sequence comes from Piscinibacter sp., assembly GCA_044223035.1. GTDB lineage: Bacteria > Pseudomonadota > Gammaproteobacteria > Burkholderiales > Burkholderiaceae_C > JBGAMJ01. Next base: position 2,993 of record JBGAMJ010000012.1, on the reverse strand, counting down.
CAAGGCGCCGCCGCTGCGGCGCGGCTGGCGCCGCTGGCTGTCACGCGGCTTCGTCGCCTGGTGCGCGAACCTGTACCTGCGCGTGGCCGGCATCACCGGCCGCTATTGACGGGCCGCAGCCGCCCGGCTCATCCGGCGGCCGGCGGCGGCGCGGTGCTGTCGGGCGCCCGGCGCTCTTGCAGCGGCAGCTCGAGCAGCCGCGTGCCGTCGCCGTCGGGATGGGCGCGATCGCTGAAGCCCAGGCGCTGCGCCAGATCGAGCATGCGCCGGTTCTCGGCCAGCACGGTGGCCACCAGCATCGCCGTGCCCTGCCGGCGCTGCGCGTCGATCAGGTGGCGCATCAGCAGTTCGCCCAGGCGCCGGCCCTTCAGGTCGGAGCGCACGACGATGCCGAATTCCGCGCTGGCCTGGTCGGGCGCGGCGATCGCGCGCACCACGCCGAGCGTGCGCTCGCCGCCCGCGCCGTCGCCTTCCACCGCGACCAGCGCGATCTCGCGCGCGTAGTCGATCTGCGTCAGCCGCACCAGCTCGCTGCGCTCGATGCCGCGGCGCGTGTAGAACACGCGCATGCGGATGTCCTCGGGCGACAGCGCGGCCAGGAAGGCCATGTGCTGCTCCTCGTCCTCGGGCCGGATCGGCCGCACCGTCACGGTGTGGCCCTGCCACTGCAGCGTCTCGACCAGGTGCGCCGGATAGGGCTTGATCGCGAAGTTCAGCGCGCCGGCCGGCGCGCTCACGCTCAGCCGCAGCGTCGCCTGCAACACCACCGCGCCGCCCGGGCCGACGTGCAGCGGATGCAGATCCAGCGCCTCCAGTGCCGACACGTCGATCAGCAGCTGCGACACCGCCACCAGCACGTGCAGCAGCGCGGCCTCGTCGGCCGCCGGCACCTCGCCCTGCGCGGCGAGCAGCGCGGCCGCGCCGCTGCGGCGCAGCAGCACGCGCGCCAGCGGCACGTTCAGCGGCGGCAGCGCCGCCGCCAGCGACGTGGCGCCCTCCAGCGACTTGCCGCCGTGGCCCAGCAGGATCACCGGCCCGAACACCGTCGATGCGCGTGCCCACCAGCAGCGCGCGCGTGTGCAGTTGCGGCGGCAGGTGCTGCACCACGAAGTCCAGCGGCGCCTGCTGCGGATGCCGGCGCTGCCGGCGCAGCAGCATCTGCCGCGCCGCATCGCGCACCTGCACCGCGCTGCGCAGGTCGAAGCGCAGCGTGTCGGGCCCTGCCGCTTCGCCGTCGGGCACCAGCAGCCGCAGCGCGACCGGGAATCCGACGCGCTCGGCGGCGGCCGCCGCGGCATAGGGCTCGAGCCCGACCTGCAGGTGGGCCGCGACCTTGATGCCGTAGGGTGCCAGCAGCGTGCGCGCCTCGATCGGGTCGAGCACGTTGCGGCCGCTGCCGAGCACCTGTTGCACCAGCGCGCGCGCCACGGCCGCGTCGGCCGGCACATCGGGGCTGCGGTTGGGCGGCACCTGCAGCAGCTGGGCCTGGTTGCGTCGGTAGTCCAGCAGCATGCCGAAGGCGCCGACGGCCTCCTCGGGGCTGGCGTAGTGCGCGACGCCCGCCTCGCGGCACACGCGCCGGGCTTCGCCGACCGTGGCGTCGCCGAGCCAGCAGCTCAGCAGCCGCGGCTGCGGCTGCGTGGCCAGCGGCAGCAGCGCGCGCGCCAGCTGCGCGCTCGACACCGCCGGATGCGGCCCGTGGATCAGCAGCAGCGCCGCGCGCGCCGGGTCGTCCGCCAGCAGGCGCAGCGCCTGCACCTGGACGTCGGCGGGTGCGCGGTCGTCGAGCACCAGCGCCGCGCCGGGCTGCGGCGCCAGCGCCAGCAGCGGCCGCAGCGCCGCCAGCGTCGGCTCGGCCAGCGCCGCCAGCGGCACGCCGGCACGCGCGGCCGCGTCGTCGGCCAGCGCGGCGCCGCCGGCGCTGTTGCACAGCACCGCCAGCGTGTCGCTGCGGTTCGAGCCGAAGCGCGCCAGCGTCTCGGCGGCGATGAACATCTGCTGCAGGCTGTCCACCCGCAGCATGCCGGCGCGCGCGAAGGCGGCGCCGTACACGCGGTCGGCCGCGGGGTCGGCGGACGCGCCGGCGCGCACCACGATCACCGGCTTGTTGCGCGCCGCGGCCCGCGCGGCCGACAGGAACTTGCGCGGCGACACCACCGTCTCCAGGTACAGCAGGATCGAGCGCGTGCGCACGTCGCTGGCGAGCAGGTCGAGCAGGTCGCCGGCATCGACGTCGGCGTGCTCGCCCAGCGTCACCACCTGCGAGAAGCCGATGCCGCGCGCGCGCGCCCAGTCGAGCATCACGCCGGCGAGCGCGTTGGACTGCGACACGAAGGCGAGTTCGCCCGCTTCGACCCCGCCCGGCAGCAGGCTCGCGTTCAGCCCCAGGTGCGGCGCGAGCAGCCCGGCCGATTCCGGCCCGAGCACGCGCAGCAGGTGCGGCTGTGCGGCGTCGAGCATCGCCTGGCGCTGCTCGGCCGAGAAGCCGCCGCCGAACACGACCACCGCGCGCGTGCCGCGTGCGCCCAGCCGCGCCACCAGGCCGGGCACCGTCTCGGGCGGCGTGCACACCAGCGCCAGGTCCGGCGCTTGCGGCAGCGCTTCGACCGACGCGTACACGCTGTGCTCGTCGAGCCGGCCGTGGTGCGGGTTGACCGGATACAGCGGCCCATCGAAGCCGGCGGCGCGCAGCGCGCGCCAGACCAGTGCGCCCAGGCGCTCGGGGTTCGGCGATGCGCCGATCACCGCCACCGAGGCGGGGCCGAGCATCGGGTCGAGGTTGCGGGTGCTCATCGGGCGGCGGGTCGGGAAGCGTGTCGGGTGGCGCGTCGGGCGGCGCACCGGGCCGGCGCGGGGATGCGATGATGAGGCCAAAGCCGGCCGCGCGGGGTGTCACACTCGCGGCCGGTGCGGCAGATCGGAGGCGGACGATGAAGGTCCTGGTGGCGGTGGACGGCTCGGCGGCGGCGATGGAGGCGGTGCGCGAGGCACTG
>JBGAMJ010000011.1:0-71204 GCA_044223035.1 Piscinibacter sp. | reverse complement strand
TGCACCAGCGCGTGGCGGTGATGCTGGGCTCGAAGAACGAGGTGGAACGCATCACGGCCTACCACGCCGAACCGGCCGCGCAGGCCGCGAAAGACGCCGCGCCGATCAGCTAGAATCGTGGGCTCGCGTAGACACGCGACGCCGGTGTAGCTCAGTTGGTAGAGCAGCGCATTCGTAATGCGAAGGTCGGGAGTTCGACTCTCTTCACCGGCACCACCGAAAAAGACGACACAGATCGAGCAGTTGGAGACATCAGGAAGCCCGGCGCGAGTCGGGCTTTTTGCTTCGTGCCTTCGATCGAGGGGACTTTCGGTCTCGCTGCAACGGCCGAAGATCGACGTCGTGCGCTGGAAGGTGCAGAACCCGTGGCGGCCGGCGGTTCAATCCGACTCGCACCCGCTACGCCTTGCGCGCCCGCACCACCCAATTGATCGGGAAACCCACCGAGGTCTCGAGGCGGCGCAGGTCGAGTTCGTTGAAGCCCTGCCCGATCGCCGCGAGTTCGAGTTCAGCCCGGCCGAGGATCCGCTTGTCCACCGCCGAATACGGCTTCTTGTCGAGTCGTGCGATCTCGTCCGAGGCCATGCGCAGCAGGTAGCCGAGCGTGCCGAACCAACCTTCGAGCCACTCGATCGAGATGTCCTGGAAGCCTGTGCTTTCGAAGAGGTGGCGGAAGCCGAAGGACGTGAACCGGAAGAAGTCGTTCGGTTTCAGGTGCTCTTCGTAGACGAAGGGCGCCGACAGCAGGATGGCCGCGCCGGGCTTCATCACGCGGTGCAGTTCGCGCAGCACGCGTGCGGGATCCTGCGTGTGCTCGAGCGTCTGGGTGGAGACGACGGCGTCGAAGTTCGCGTCGGGAAGCGGAATCGAGTGCAGGTCGCACACGTGCGTCGAGCTGGGGTGGCGGTCGGCGGTCTCGTAGCGGTGCGCCGCGAACAGCGCGCTGTACGGTGCGTTTCCAGCGCCGGCATCGAGCACTCGGCTCCCCTCGGGCAGCGTCGCGGCAAAGGCGGTCAGCACCCGGCGAAGATGCACGCGAGACGAGTTGAGTCGTTCCTTTTCGGTGTCGACGGGGTTGCTCATGGCTGTCGCTGTGGCTCGCAATCGGTCGAATCTGGACCCCTCGTGGCGTCGGCCGCGCCGGAATGCAGCACCCGGTGCCATGCCGCGAACGCGGATCCTGCGGCATCGCTCCATCGAGCTCGATGAGTATACGAAGCTGAAGCCTGCTCCCGCCTCGGCTCGACGTGTACGCTGCCGGCCGGCAGCGCGCATCCAGCGACGCCGGCGCGCCGCCGCAACAGGAACCCAACGCCATGAAACTGATCGACCTGACCGGCCGCCGCGTGCTGATCACGCAATCCACCGAGTTCATGGGCCCGGCGCTCGGGCGGGTGTTCACGTCGCTGGGTGCCGCCGTGCTCGCCGACCCGCGACCGCTGGGAGACGACGCGGCGATGGCCGCGCACGTGGCCGACGATGCCGGCCCGGTCGACGTGCTGATCGCCCATCTCGCGCTGCCGGCGCCGACCACGGCCGCCGGCCACGTGGAAGACGATGAATGGCGACGCGCCTTCGCTCACCTGGTCGATCCGCTGCCGCGGCTGCTGCGTGCGGTGCTGCCCGGGATGCGGGCGCGCGGGCGCGGCAAGGTCGTCGTGATCGGCAGCGCGTCCGCATTGCGCGGCATGAAGCGGGCCTCGACCTACAGCGCGGCGCGCGGCGCGCAGCTCGCGTGGGTGCGCGCCGTCGGCGTCGAACTCGCGCGCGAGAACATCCAGGTCAATGCGATCGCGCAGAACTTCGTCGACAACCCGACCTACTTTCCGGCCGAGGTGCAGGCGAACCCGGCGTTCCAGGAGCGCCTGAAGCGCGAGGTGCCGCTCGGCCGGCTGGTGTCAGGCGACGAGGATGCGCTGTTCGCCGCGTACCTCGCGAGCGATGCCGCGGACTGCTTCGTCGGGCAGGTCTTTCCCGTCTGCGGCGGCTGGGTCGGCTGACGCCTACGCGCCCGCCAGCCGCCACATCCCGAACGCCGGCCCCGACGACGGCAGCGTGACCTGCCCGTCCGCACCGGCGCGCAGATCGGGTGTGCCGGCCAGGCCGGCCAGTTCGGTGCCGAGGACGCTCGACGGGACGCGCACCGGCGCATGGTCCGCCCGCGCCGCGTGCACCAGCACCGTCTCGCCGGGCGCCTCGCGCAAGAAGGTGAGCGCGTCGTCGCCGACGTTCACCCAGCGCAGGCCGCCGCGCCGCAGCGCCGCGCTGCCGGCGCGGACGCCGAACAGCGCGCGAGTGTGGGTCAGGCGTGCCGCGTCCCAGCGGTCCGGGTGCGCCCAGGGCATCGGGATGCGGGCGTATTCCGGCCCCAGCATGGCCAGGCCGATCTCGTCGCCGGCGTAGATCATCGGCACACCGGGGTAGGCGGCGAGCAGGCCGAAGGCCACATCGACCCGCTTCGGATCGCCCAGCAGCGAGGCCACCCGGTGCGTGTCGTGCGAGCCGATCAGGTTCATCGCGTGCAGCGTGCCCTGCCACGGCGTGACGCCGGCGAACTCGCGCATCGCCTCGGCCACCAGCCGGCCCGGCAGGTTGGGCAGCATCGGGTACTTGCCGTGCGCGTACGGGCGCTGCTGCGGCGGCAGCAGCCACTGCCACAGCGGCCGCGTGAACGCGGCGTAGTTCATCGTGCCCTGGTAGCCGTCGCCGAGCAGGTCGCGGCTGGCGTCGTGGTTCGATTCGGCCTGCAGGAAGGACTGGGACACCGTCTGCGCCATCGTCCGGCGGATGATGGTGGCCACCTCGTGGCTCAGGTTGATGTCGCCGCGGATGCCGGTCATGTTGGCCACGTCGATGCGCCAGGCGTCGAGCGCGTGCGGTCCCAGCCATTTCGCGACCACCGAATCCGGGCCGTCGTACAAGCGGCGGCGCAGCTCCAGGCTGCGGTGGTCGAAGATCGGCATCTCGCGCATGCCCCACCAGCCGGCGTAGCGCTGCGGGTGCTCGGCGAAGAAGAAGAACTTCGCCTCCGGCGAGTCCGGGTCGGCCAGCGCCGCCTGGAACCACTCGTGGGTGTCGCCGCAGTGGTTGGTGGTGAGGTCGCCCATCAGGCGCATGCCGCGCGCGCGGGCGGCCTCGGCCAGGCGCGCCATCGCAGCGTCGCCGCCCAGCAGCGGATCGACCTGGCCGAAGGTGGACGCGTTGTAGCGGTGGTTGGAGTTGGCGGGGAAGAACGGCGTCAGGTAGAGCGTGCCGACGCCGAGCGACGCGATGTGGTCGAGGTGCGAGGTGATGCCGTCGAGATCGCCGCCGAAGTACTGCAGCGGCGTGTCGGGCCCCTCGCCGATCACCGGGTCGTCCCACGCGGCGGGCTTGGCCCAGGGCGGCGCGGGGCGGTCGACCGACTTGGCGAATCGGTCGGGGAAGATCTGGTACATCGTGCCGGTCGCCCAGTCCGGCGGCGGCGCGTAGGTGCTGAGTCGGAAGTCGGCGGCGTCGGCCACGTCTCGGCTGTGCAGGCCGGTGCCGTTCAGCCATTGGTAGCCGTGCGCGCCACCGTCGAGCAGGAAGCGGTAGCTGACGACCGGATTGACCACCGGCAAGCGCGCGCGCAGCCAGGTGTCGCGCTCGTCCTGCCGGTCGACCGTGGCCTGCACCAGTTCGGGCTCGCCGTCGTTGATCACGCGCACCCAGGCGCCGGTCACGTCGCTCGCCCGCGGCACCCGCAGCAATACGTCGACCCGGCCGCCGAGCGTCGGATGCGGGTCGGGAACGTAGGTCTCCGATCCATCGTGATGAGGCAGGGACCAGGCGGCATCGGTCATCGCGTCTCCTCGTGATCCGACGGTGCGGGGGCACCGGGCCGCGGATTCTGCCATCGCTCCACAGCGGTTTGGACCATGGGAAACACGGCCTCCCGCCGGGGCCGCGGGCGCGCCGGTCGGGCTCGCCCGGTCAGTACAGCGACGGCACCATCATCGATTCCGGCACCGGGTGCCGGATGTAGTCGTCGTTGCGCACGCGCTCGGGCAGCGTGATCGGCGCGCGCTCGACCTCGTGGTACGGCATCTGCGACAGCAGGTGTGCGATGCAGTTCAGGCGCGCGCTCTTCTTGTCGACCGCCTGCACCACCCACCACGGCGCCTCGGGGATGTGCGTGCGGTCGAGCATGGTTTCCTTGGCGCGCGTGTAGTCCTCCCAGCGGCGGCGCGATTCCAGGTCCATCGGGCTCAGCTTCCACTGTTTCAGCGGGTCGTGGATGCGGCCGAGGAAACGCAGGTGCTGTTCGTCGTCGGTGATCGAGAACCAGTACTTGATGAGCTGGATGCCTGAGCGCACCAGCATCTTCTCGAACTCGGGCACGCTGCGGAAGAACTCCTCGTACTCCGCGTCGGAGCAGAAGCCCATCACCCGCTCGACGCCGGCGCGGTTGTACCAGCTCCGGTCGAACAGCACGATCTCGCCGGCTGCCGGCAGGTGCGAGGCGTAGCGCTGGAAGTACCACTGCGTGCGCTCGCGGTCGTTCGGCGCCGGCAGCGCGGCGACACGGCAGACGCGCGGGTTCAGCCGCTGCGTGATGCGCTTGATCACGCCACCCTTGCCGGCGGCATCGCGGCCCTCGAACAGGATCACCACCTTGTGCCGCGTGTGGACCACCCAGTCCTGCAGCTTGACGAGTTCGCCCTGCATGCGGAACAGCTCGCGGAAGTACTGGCGGCGGCGCTCGCGGGCGTCTTCGCGATCGTCGTCCTCGCCGGCATCGTCGCCGGGTGCGCCTGTCCCACCGTCGAGCAGACGGTCGTCGACCTCCATCTCCAGCTCCTCGTCATAGCTGTCGATCAGGTCGCGGTGGATGCGCTGGAGGAGTTCGGTGTCGGCGGACAGCTTGTCGTTCATGGTCGGGCCCTGGCGGGTCGGATCGGCGAAAGCACGCGACCTTGCCGCAGCGCAATGACAGTTTCGTGACGCAGGCATGTAATGAATCTGACATCCGGCCTGCCTAGGCTGAGCGTTTCGCTCGGGATTCGGCGCGTTCGACGCGCCGGAGCCTGCCGCCGCCGCATGCCGGCGGCCCGTCCTCGATCGCCACCGGAACGTCATGAGCACTCCGTCCGCCGCACTGCCGGTCCCACCGGGCACACCCTCCCCCTTGCCGTCGCCGCCGCCCGCTTCACGGCCCCGGCTCGATCACAAGCCCGGCCCGCTGACGGCGTTGCTGTTCGTCGGCCTGCTCGCCTCCGGGCTGCTGTTCACCGGCTGGAGCCTGGTCAGCGACGTCAGCGAAGCCGGCGCGATGGGCCGCACCATCACCTGGGTGCCGTTCATCCTGCTGGGGGTGGCGCTGCTGATCGCGCTCGGCTTCGAGTTCGTCAACGGCTTCCACGACACCGCCAACGCGGTCGCGACGGTGATCTACACCCACTCGCTGCCGCCGAACGTGGCGGTGGTCTGGTCCGGGTTCTTCAACTTCCTCGGCGTGCTGCTGTCCAGCGGCGCGGTGGCCTTCGGGATCATCTCCCTGCTGCCGGTGGAGCTGATCCTGCAGGTCGGCTCGAGCGCCGGCTTCGCGATGGTGTTCGCGCTGCTGATCGCGGCAATCCTGTGGAACCTGGGCACCTGGTGGCTCGGGCTGCCGGCGTCGTCGTCGCACACGCTGATCGGCTCGATCATCGGCGTGGGCATCGCGAACGCACTGATGCACGGCCGCGACGGCACCAGCGGCGTCGACTGGGCGCAGGCCACCAAGGTGGGCTACTCGCTGCTGCTGTCGCCGCTGGTCGGCTTCGGCTGCGCGGCGCTGCTGCTCATCGCGCTGCGCGCGCTGGTGAAGAACCGGGAGCTGTACGAGGAGCCGCGCGGCAATGCGCCGCCGCCGTGGTGGATCCGCGGGTTGCTGATCGTCACCTGCACCGGTGTGTCGTTCGCGCACGGCTCGAACGACGGGCAGAAGGGCATGGGGCTGATCATGCTGATCCTGGTCGGCACCGTGCCGATGGCCTATGCGCTGAACCGCGCGATGCCGATCGACCAGGCGACGCAGTTCGTCGCGGTGGCGCAGGTCACGCAGCAGGCGCTGCAGCGCCACACGCCGGCCGCGGCCCCCGCGGACCCGCGTGCCGCGCTGTCGGACTACGTGCGCACCCGCGAGCTGAAACCCGACACGCTGCCGGCGTTGGCGGCGATGACCGGCAGCATCGGCGCCCAGGTCAAGGCCCACGGCGCGCTGTCGAAGGTGCCGGCGGAGGCGGTAGCGAACGTGCGCAACGACATGTACCTGGCGTCCGAATCGATCCGCTTCATCGAGAAGAACGGCGCGGTGCGCTTCGACGGCGACACGCAGGCGAACCTGAAGGCGTTCAAGCGCCAGCTCGACGACGCCACCAAGTTCATCCCGCTGTGGGTCAAGGTGGCGGTGGCGATCGCGCTCGGCCTGGGCACGATGGTGGGCTGGAAGCGCATCGTCGTGACCGTCGGCGAGAAGATCGGCAAGACGCACCTCACCTATGCCCAGGGCGCGTCGGCCGAACTGGTGGCGATGGCGACGATCGGCGCGGCCGACCTGTACGGCCTGCCGGTGTCGACGACGCACGTGCTGTCGTCGGGCGTGGCCGGCACGATGGCCGCCAACCGCTCGGGCCTGCAGGCCTCGACGATCCGCAACCTGCTGATGGCCTGGGTGCTGACGCTGCCGGCGGCGATCCTGCTGTCGGGCTCGCTGTACTGGCTGTTCACGCACCTGTTCTGACCGGGGCGGCACGCGGCCGCCGCCCGTCCCGCCCCGGCACGGGCGGGCGCCCAAGATGCGCTCCTCGCGCTCCTCGCGCTCCGCGCGCTCTAGGCGCCCTTGGGCGGCTTGCGGGCCGCCGTCCGAGTGTCCGCGGCGGTCGCGGCGTCCGCGGCGGTCGCCGACGCCGCCGGGTCCGACTTCGGCCGGCCCGTCTTGATCGAAGGCACGCGCTTGACGGCGGACAGGAAGGCGCTGGCGCTCATCGCCTCCAGCGCCATGATGCCGGCGCGCAACACCTCGCTCTTCTTCAGCGGGTGCGACAGGGCCACGCTGCGCTGCTTCAGCGCTTCCAGCACCGCGTACTCGCTCTTCGGGATCGTGAAGCTGTCGCGCACCAGCTTCGGCCGGCCGTGGTGGCGCAGGGCCTTGTCGGCCTTGTCGGCCTTGTCGGCCTTGTCGGCCCGTTCCGCCTTCTCCGCCTTCTCTACCTTCTCTGCTTTCTCTGCCTTGGCCACGACCTCCGCAGCCGGTGAGGTCGCGGGTGCCGGGGCGGCGACAGGCGCGGCCGCTCCCTCCGCTGGCAGCTCCGGCGCCTTGGCGACCTTGGCGACCTTGGGAACCTTCGCTGTCTTCGCGCCTTTCGCTGTGGACTCGACCGTCGGCGCCTTCGCGGCCTTCACTGCCTTCCCGACCTTGGCCGCGGCGTCGACCTCGGCCACCTTGTCCCGCTTCGCCGGCTTCTGCGCCCGGGCGGGGCGGGCCACCTTGGCGGGACGGGTGGCGGTTTCGGTGCGGGGAGTTTCGGTTTGGGGAGTTTCGGTGTGGGCGGTTTCGGACATGGGCACTGCTCCTCGAATTCAACGGTATAAACAGTATAAATCGTTTCACGACATGAAGCGTGGCCCGTGCCGCAAGCCTCGGCACCCACCCGGCCAGGACGTACGATCGCCCCCGCCCGCGCGGCAACCCACTGGAGACAAGGCATGGCAAAGACGAAGAACGCGTTCTACGCGCAGTCCGGCGGCGTCACCGCCGTCATCAACGCATCGGCCTGCGGCGTGATCGAGACGGCCCGCAAGCACGCCGACCGGATCGGCCGCGTCTACGCCGGCCGCAACGGCATCGTCGGCGCGCTGACGGAGGACCTGATCGACACCCGGCGCGAATCCGACGCGGCGATCGCCGCGCTGCGCGACACACCGTCCGGCGCGTTCGGCTCGTGCCGCTTCAAGCTCAAGTCGCTGGAGGCGAACCGGCGCGAGTACGAGCGGCTGATCGAGGTCTTCCGCGCCCACGACATCGGCTATTTCTTCTACAACGGCGGCGGCGATTCGGCCGACACCTGCCACAAGGTCAGCCAGCTCTCGCAGACGCTCGGCTACCCGCTGCAGGCGATCCACGTGCCGAAGACGATCGACAACGACCTGCCGATCACCGACTGCTGCCCCGGCTTCGGCTCGGTCGCGAAGTACGTCGCCGTGTCGACGCTCGAGGCCTCGTTCGACGTGCGCTCGATGGCGCTGACCTCGACCAAGGTGTTCGTGCTGGAGGTGATGGGCCGCCACGCCGGCTGGATCGCCGCCGCGGCCGGTCTGGTGGAGTCGCACGGCATCCCGGTGGTGATCCTGTTCCCCGAAATCGTCTTCGACCGCGAACGGTTCCTCGCCCGGGTCGACGCGCTGGTGAAGGAGCATGGCTACTGCACCGTCGTCGTGTCCGAAGGCTGCCACCACGCCGACGGCAGCTTCCTCGCCGAGCAGGGCACGCGAGATGCCTTCGGCCACGCGCAGCTCGGCGGTGCCGCGCCGGTGGTGGCCGGCATGGTCAAGGAGGCGCTCGGCCACAAGTTCCACTGGTCGGTGGCCGACTACCTGCAGCGCGCCGCGCGCCACATCGCGTCGAAGACCGACGTGAAGCAGGCCTACGAGCTGGGGCGCAAGGCGGTGCGGCTCGCGCTGGCCGGCCACAACGCGGTGATGCCGACGATCGAGCGCGTGTCCGACAAGCCGTACAAGTACCGCATCGGCGTGGCGCCGCTGTCGCAGGTCGCCAACGTCGAGAAGTTCATGCCGCGCGATTTCATCACCGAGGACGGCTTCGGCATCACCGCGAAGTGCCGGCGCTACCTGTCGCCGCTGATCGCCGGCGAGGCGCCGCCGAAATACGTCGACGGGCTGCCTGCGTACGTGACGCTGAAGAATGTGGCGGTGAAGAAGAAACTGCCGGCGTTCGAGCTGTGATGCGCGGTCGCTAGCGCGGCCGGCGGATCTCGGCCGGCGGATCGCGCCCGGCGGCGCCCGTTCGGCAACGCGCCGTCTGTCGCACCCGCACGACGCGCCGGCCGCCGATCGCGCCAAAAGCTCGGCAGGCGAAGCGATCTTCCGGGGATCGGCGGCGCGCGGGCGTGTCCCAATCGCGCGATGTCCACGTCCCCGCATCCCCGGCTGCGGCGCGCGCTGGCCCGCGCGAGCGCGCCGGCGCGCTCGCGGCGGCGCCCGCGTGCGCTGGAGGCGGCCTTGCTGCTCGCCGCGCTGCTGCTGCTGGCGATACTGGTGGCGGCGGTGACGATGACGCTGCGCGTCGAGTACCGCAGCGAGGTCGACGAAGTGCTGAACAGCGCCAACCGCACCGCGCTGAAGCTCGCCGGCCGGACCACCGAAGTGCTCGACCGCATCGACCAGACCACGCTGCTGGTCAAGCACCTGACCGAACGCCAGGCCCTGCCCTCGCTCGGCCTGCTCGACGGCGCCGGGCTGCTGTCGAACGACCTGACGCGCGTGGTGCTGTTGACCGACCGCGACGGCTTCGTGCACGCCAGCACCCAGGCCGACACCGCGCTGAACATCGCCGACGAAGACGACTTCAAGCGCCACCGCGCCGACCCCGGCCTCGGCCTGACGATCGGCGTGCCCGCCCGCAACCCGCTGAACGGGCAGTGGGCGATCCCGGCGTCGCGCCGCATCAACGACCTGCACGGCCGCTTCGGCGGCATCGTCAGCGTGGCGCTCGACCCGGCCGCGCTGTCCGCCGGTTACGGCCGCAGCGAAGCACACGATACCGCGATCGGCGTGCTCGGCCGCGACGGCGTGTTCCGCTCGCGCCTGGTCGACGGCCGCAGCAGCTTCGGCGAGCGCATGGACCCGGAGCGGCTGGAGCGCTCGGTTCAGGCGATGCGAACGAGCCGGCAGCCGGTGCGCAGCCCGATCGACGGCGTGGAGCGCTTCGTCGCCACGGCGCCGGTCGACCGTTACCCCTTCGTCGCCGTCGTCGCGCTGAAGGCCGACAGCGCGCTCGCCAACTACCGCCACGTGCGCGACCGCGTGCTGTGCTGGGCGGCGGTGATCGGCGGGTTGATCGTGATCGGCGCCGGCGCGCTGCTGGCGCAGGCGCGCCAGCTCGACGACAGCCGGCGCCGCATCCGCCGTGCCGAGGCGTCGTTCCGCGCGACGCTGGAAGGCAGCCTCGACGCCTACACGATCCTGCAGCCGGTGCGAGACGAATCCGGCCGCCTCGACGACCTGCGCATCGCCGAGGCGAACAGCCGCGCCGCCGGGCTGGTCGGGCTGACGCGCGAGCAGCTCATCGGCTGGCGGCTGACCGAACTGTTCCCGCAGATGCGCCTGGACGGCACGCTGCGCCGGCTCGAGCGCGTGCTGCGGCAGGGTCGCACCGCGCAGCGCGAGCTGCCCGGCGACCATGCCGACCGGCCGGGCTCCTGGCTGCACCACCAGGTCGTTCCGCTGGAAGACGGCGGCCTGGCGCTGATCACGCGCGACGTGACCGAGCGCAAGCGGGCCGAGCGGGCGCTCGACGACCTGGCGCGGCGCGACGCGCTGACCCGCCTGTCGAACCGCCACCACCACGACGAGCGGCTGGCCGAGGCCCGCGGCCGCGCGCTGCGCAACGGCGGCACGCTGGCGCTGATGTTCATCGACCTCGATGGCTTCAAGGCGGTCAACGACACGCTCGGCCATGCCGCCGGCGACGAACTGCTGGTCGAGGTCGGCCGCCGGCTGCGCGCGGTGGTGCGCGATGTCGACACCGTGTCGCGCCTGGGCGGCGACGAATTCAGCGTGATCGTCGAGGACGCCGGCCCGGCGGAAGCGGTGATGGAGCTGGGCGAGCGCATCCGCGCCTCGCTCGCGCGCGCGCACCGGATCGACGGCCGCGAGATGACGGCCACGCCGAGCATCGGCGTGGCGCTGTTCGACGGCAGCGAGGCGGCCGACCGCCTGGAGCTGCGCGCCGACGAGGCGCTGTACCGCGCCAAGCGCGCCGGCAAGGCGCGCGTCTGGCTGCACGGCGAGCCGGCGGTCGCCGCCTGGCCGCATCCGCGCGCGGCCTGAGAGCCTGAGAACCGCCGGCACGGCGGCTGCGCGACCCGCGGGACGGGCTCAGATCACCGCGTTCAGCAGGTTCTCCAGGTACTCCTGCCGCCCGGACACCGGCCGGGTGTCGACGTTGGCCGCCAGCACCTGCGCCGCCACCGCGTCCAGCCCGAGGCGGCCGGCGAGCAGGTCCTGCCCGAACGGCGTGTTCCAGCCGGCGTAGCGCTCGTCCACCGCCTGCTTCAGGCGCCCGTCCTGGATCATCTTCTCGGCGATCAGCAGCGCGCGGGCGGACACGTCCATGCCGCCGATGTGCCCGTGGAACAGGTCTTCCGGATCGATCGACTGGCGGCGCACCTTCGAGTCGAAGTTCAGGCCGCCGGTCGTGAAGCCGCCGGCCTGCAGGATCAGGTACAGCGCCAGCGCGGTCTCGGGGATGTTGTTCGGGAACTGGTCGGTGTCCCAGCCGCACTGCATGTCGCCGCGGTTCATGTCGATCGAGCCGAAGATGCCGAGGTCGATCGCGGTCGAGATCTCGTGCTCGAAACTGTGGCCCGACAGCGTGGCGTGGTTGGCCTCGATGTTGACCTTGACTTCCTTGTCGAGCCCGTGGCGGGCCAGGAAGCCGTAGACGGTGGCGGTGTCGAAGTCGTACTGGTGCTTGGTCGGCTCGCGCGGCTTCGGCTCGATCAGGATCGTGCCCTTGAAGCCGATCTTGTGCTTGTAGTCGACCACCATGTTCAGGAAGCGGCCGAGCTGGTCCATCTCCTGGCCGACGCGGGTGTTCAGGATCGTCTCGTAGCCCTCGCGGCCGCCCCACAGCACATAGTTCTCGCCGCCGAGCGCGAGCGTCGCGTCCATCGCCTCCTTCACCTGCAGCGCGGCCAGCGCGAAGATCGCCGGATCGGGGTTGGTGGCGGCGCCGGACATGAAGCGCCGGTGGCTGAACAGGTTGGCCGTGCCCCACAGCAGCTTCATGCCGGTGGCCTGCTGCTTCTCGCCGAGCAGGTCGACGATCGCGTGCAGGTTGTTGACGCTCTCGCGCGGGGTGGCGCCTTCGGGCGCCGCGTCGCGGTCATGGAAGCAGTAGTACGGCGCCCCCAGCTTGGCGAAGAACTCGAAGGCCGCGTCGGCCTTGGCGCGCGCCGCCTGCATCGGCTCGGCCATGCGCTGCCACGGGCGCTCGAAGGTGCCGTCGTAGCCGAACGGGTCGAAGCCGTTCCAGCAGAAGCTGTGCCAATAGCAGACGGCGAAGCGCAGGTGCTCCTCCATGCGCTTGCCGAGCACCAGGCGGTCCTTGTCGTACCACTTGAAGGCGAGCGGGTTGCGCGACTCCGGCCCCTCGTAGCGGATCGGTTCGACGGCGTGGAAATAGGATGTCATGCGGCCTCCTGCGGCACGGTGGGGCGGGTGTAGAGCGAACGGAAGCGCTCGTAGCGGGGCGCGAGCATCCGGTGCTCGCACGGGTCGGGGGAAAAGACGCGGCTGACGGCTGGCGCGATGCAGACGTCGCCGATCGCGCCGCCGGCGGCCAGCCAGCCCAGGCGCGCGGCGCCGAGCGCGCCGCCGGCCGCCGAATCGGCATGCGTGACGATCTCGACCTGCAGCGCCGACGCGAGCTGCTGCGCCCACAGCGCGCTGCGCGCCCCGCCGCCGACGAGCGACAGCCGAGCCACCTGCGTGCCGGCCGCCTGCAGCGCGCGCAGCCCGTCGGCCAGCCCGAAGGTGACGCCCTCGATCACCGCGTAGGCGAGCGCGGCGGCGTCGGTGTCGTGGCTCAAGCCGTGGAAGCTGCCGCGCACCGCGGCGTCGTTGTGCGGCGTGCGCTCGCCGCTCAGGTAGGGCAGGAACAGCGGCGCGGCGGCACGGCGGTCGAGATCGAGCGCGGCGGCCTGCGCCTCCAGCACCGCCTCGGATTCGGCGCCGAGCAGCGTCGTGACCCAGCGCAGGCAGCTCGCGGCCGACAGCATCACGCTCATCTGGTGCCAGACGCCGGGCACCGCATGGCAGTAGGCATGCACCGCGCTCGCCGGGTTGGGCTGGTAGGACGGCGTGACGACGAACAGCACGCCGCTGGTGCCGAGCGACAGAAAGCCCTCGCCCGGCCGCACCGCCCCCATGCCGACGGCGCTGGCGGCGTTGTCGCCGGCGCCGCCGGCCACGATCACGCCGCGCGGCAGCCCGAGCTCGGCCGCGACCGCATCGGTCACGGTGGCGCTCGGCTCGCTGCCTTCGACCAGCCGCGGCATGTGCCCGAGGCCCAGGCCGGTCAGCGCCAGCAGTTCGGGCGACCAGGCGCGCCGGGCCACGTCCAGCCACATCGTGCCGCTGGCGTCCGACAGGTCCATCACGTGGCCGCCGGTCAGGCGCAGCCGCACGTAGTCCTTCGGCAGCAGCACCTTGGCAACACGCCGGAACACCTCCGGCTCGTGCTTCGCCACCCAGCGCAGCTTGGGCGCGGTGAAACCGGGCATCGCGATGCAGCCCGACAACTGCGCCAGCGACGGCATCTCGGCCATCATCTCCTCGCACTCGCGCGCGGAGCGGGTGTCGTTCCACAGGATGGCCGGGCGCAGCACCGCGTCTTCGGCGTCGAGCAGCACGGCGCCGTGCATCTGGCCCGACAGGCCGATCGCACGCACCGCCGCGAACGCCTGCGGATGGCGCGCGCGCAGCGCGGCCAGCGCGGCGCGGGTGCCGTCCCACCAGGCGGCGGGCGACTGTTCGCTGTGCCCGGGCGCCGGGCGCGAGATGTCGAGCGGCGACCCGGCCGTGCCGACGACGCCATGGGCGTCGTCGAGCAGCAAGGCCTTGACTTCCGATGTCCCGATGTCGATGCCGAGGTACATGGTGTTCAGAGGGTGTAGGGTTGCAGGAAGCCGCCGGGCGGCAGCGAGCGCACGCTCGACGCGGCGCCCGGGCGCCCGAACAGCGGGCGCAGGAAGTGGTGCAGCACGAGCGCGGCACCGCCGACCGCCGGCGCGAGCAGGCCGTTGCGCGCGGCCCGCACCACCGGGGCGGGCATGCCGGCGCGCTGCGCGTAACGATGCACCTCGTCGACCGCGCGCGCCAGCAGTTCCGGCGTGCCGACGCAGGACTTGCCGCCGGCGACGATCGCGCGCGGATCGAAAGTGGTCCAGAGGTTCTGCAGCAGCACGCCCAGATGGTGGCCGCCGCGTTCGAGCCCGCCCGGCTGGGCCAGCGCGCGCGAGCCGATGTAGACCTCGGCGCAGCCGAAGCGGCCGCAGGAGCAGGCCGGGCCGTCCACCTGCAGCACGGTATGGCCGATCTCGCCGGCCATGCCCTGTGCGCCGATGAACAGCCGGTCGTTCAGCACGATGCCGGCGCCGACGCCGACGTCGCAATTGACGAAGATCAGCGGGTCCTCGCCCTCGCGCTGCGCGAACTCGTACTCGCCGAGCGCGGCGGCGTCGGCGTCGTTCTGGAGCTGCACCGGCACGTCGGGCAGCCCCGCCGCCGCCAGCGCGGCGGTCAGCATCGGCAGGACGTGCAGGTTGCGCCAGCCGAGGTTGGGCGCGAAGCGGACGACGCCGGTGGCATCGTCCACCGCGCCGGGCAGCACCACGCCGATGCCGGCCAGCTCGAGGCCGCGCGCGCGCAGCACCTCGGCGCAGTGCGCGACGCGCGCCGCCGCCAGCGCGCAGATCGGCAGCGGCTCGGTACCGGGCGACGCGGCCTCGTCGGCATGCAGCACCTCGCCGCAGAGCGACACCGCCACCACCCGCACGCACTCCACCGCCAGCTCCACGCCGACCAGCGCATGCACGCCCACGTTGATCGACAGCGGCGTGGACGGCCGCCCCAGCCCGTCGGCCACCGCCGCGTCCGATTCGCACAGCCAGCCCTCGTCGACCAGTTCGCGCACCAACAGGCTGACGGTGGACTTGGTCAGCCCGCTCTCGCTCGCCAGCCGGGCGCGCGAGAGCCTCGGCTGGGCGCGCACCAGCCGCAGCAGCAGGCTGCGGTTGATGCGCTTGACGAGTTGCTGGTCGCCGGTGGTCTTCATGACCGCGTGTACTGCGTGGGTGGCCGGAGGGCGGCGGTGCCGGTGCCGGTGCCGGTGCCGGTGCCGGTGCCGGTGCCGGTGCTGGTGCTGGTGCTGGTGCTGGTGCTGGTGCTGGTGCTGGGGCCGGGCTGCGGGTGCGGGTGCGGGTGCGGGTGCGGGTGCGGGTGCGGGTGCGTACGCGCCCGAAGCGCGCTCACGACACCGGCCGCTCGCACTGCTCCTTCCCCTCGGGCCGCTTGCCGGCGATGATCATGCCGAGCACCTCGTCCTCGGTCACGTCGGCGGTGCGGTAGGTGCCCACCAGGCGGCCGTTCTTCATCACCGCCAGCCGGTCCGACAGGCCGAACACGTCGGGCATGTCATGGGTGATCAGGAAGATGCCCACGCCGTCGGACTTGAGCTGCTTGACCAGCCGGCCGACCATCGCCGTCTCTTCCGGGCCGAGCGCGGCGCAGGGCTCGTCCATGATCAGGATGCGGGCGTTGAAGTACAGCGCGCGCGAGATCGCCACCACCTGCCGCTGCCCGCCCGACAGCCGCCGCACCGGGATGCGGATGTTGGTGAAGTTCTTGTTCAGCCGCGCGAACACCTTGCTCGCCTGCACTTCCATGAAGTTGTCGTCGAGCGTGCGCCAGGGCGTCAGCTTCTCGCGGCCGAGGAACAGGTTGGCGACCGAATCGAGGTTGTCGGCCAGCGCAAGCGTCTGGTAGATGGTCTCGATGCCCTGCGCCTGCGCGTCGGCCGGCGTCGTGATGGTGACCTTGTCGCCGGCGATGATGGTGTCGCCCGAATCGATCGGGTAGGCGCCGGCGAGCATCTTCATCAGCGTCGACTTGCCGGCGCCGTTGTGGCCGAGCAGCGCGACGACTTCGCCCGGGTAGAGGTTGACGCTGACACCGTCGACGGCCTTGACGCCGCCGAAGGCCTTGCGGATGTCCTTCAGCTGGACCAGGCACTTGTCGTGATCGATCATCTCAGTTCTCCCCGACGTACTTGCGATAGAGCACGTCGAACACCACGGCGATGATCAGCACCTGGCCGATGATCACCATGCGCTTGCCGATGGGCACGTCCAGCAGCAGCAGGCCGCTGTCGAGCGATTGCATGATCAGTGCGCCCAGCACCGAGCCCAGGATCGAACCGCTGCCGCCGGCCAGCGCCGTGCCGCCGATCACCGCGGCGGCAATCACGTACAGCTCCATGCCGGTGCCCAGCGAGTTGGTGCCGGCGTTCAGCCGCGCCACCGACACCGTGGCCGCCACGGTGATCAGCACGCCCAGCAGCGCGAACAGCATCATCGTGACCTTCTTGACCGGGATGCCGACCAGCGCAGCCGCGTCAGGGTTGCCGCCCATCGCGTAGACGTAGCGGCCGAAGCGGGTGCGGTGCACGATGAAGGACAGCACGCCGGCGACCACGGCCCAGATCAGCACCGGCACCGGGATGCCCTGCGGTGCCGGCTTGGACGAGATCTGGTACGCGTTCATCGCCGCCGCGAAGGCGAACAGCAGCAGCGCGGGCACGGCCACCAGCAGCGCATCCATCCAGAGCGGCTCGACCGGCATGTCGTGCTTGAGCTTGGAGCGGCGCTTCTGGACCGTGCGGAACACCAGGCCGACGGTGACCAGCGCCACCAGCACCCAGCTCGTCGTGGTGCCGATGCCGCCGTCGTAGCCGCCGCCGAGCGTCAGGAAGAACTCGTCGCTGACCGGCTGCGTCTTGCCGTCGGCCACCAGGAAGGCGGCGCCGCGGAACGACATCAGGCCGCCCAGCGTGACGACGAACGACGGCACGCCGAGCACCGCCGTCAGCCCGCCCTGGTAGACCGACACGAGCAGCGCCAGCGCCAGCCCTGCCAGCACCGAGGCCGGCCACGACCAGCCGGAGGTGTACTGCAGGTAGGCGATCAGCACGCCGACGAAGCCCATCACCGAGCCGACCGACAGGTCGATGTGGCGGGCCACGATCACCAGCACCATCACGGTCGACACGATGCCGACGACTGCCGTCTGCTGGGCGATGTTGTAGAGGTTCTCGGGCGACAGGAAGATGCCGCCGGACATCGTGTTGAACACGATGGCCATCACGGCCAGCACGGCGCTCATCAGCACCAGGCGCCAGTCGATGCCGGCGCTGCGCCAGACACTCGGGGTGGAAGACATGGGTTCGTTCTCCGCGCGGGAAGGCTCCGCCCAGCCCGCGCTGCGGGGGGACGAAACGGGGTGGAACTCGGGAGGGGCGGGTCACCGCGACGCGGGCCCGCCCGGAGGCTCGCCCGCGCTCGCGGGAGAGCGGCTCGGGAGGATTACTTGCAGGCGGCAGGCGCCTTGTCGGCGGCCACGCCCTTGCAGAGCTCTTCCTTCTTGATCCAGCCGGCCTTGACGACGACGTCGAGGTTGTCGCGCGTGACCGGCACCGGCGCCAGCAGACGCGAATCGAGGGTCAGCTTCTTCTCGCCGCCGCTCCACGGGGCCGAGCCTTCGGGCTTCTTGCCGGCGGCCAGCGCCACGGCGGCAGCGGCAGCTTCCTTGCCCAGTTCGCGCGAGTCCTTCCAGACCGACACCGTCTGCGAGCCCAGCGCGACGCGGTTCAGCGCGGCGAAGTCGGCATCCTGGCCGGACACCGGGATGCCCTTGATGCCCTTGGCGGTCAGCGCCGCGACCACGCCGCCGGCGGTGCCGTCGTTGGCGGCGACCACCGCGTCGACCTTGCCGCCGACCTTGGTCAGGATCTGCTCCATGTTCTTCTGCGCCACTTCGGGCTTCCAGCCTTCGGTGTACTCGTCGCCGACGATCTTGATGTCGCCCTTCTTCACCGCGGCGTCGACGATCTCCTGGGCACCCTCGCGCAGGAAGTTGGCGTTCGGGTCGGTCGGCGAGCCCTTGATGAACACATAGTTGCCCTTGGGCGCCGCCTTGAACACCGCGCGCGCCTGCATGCGGCCGACTTCCTTGTTGTCGAACGTGATGTAGAAGACGCCCGGGGCTTCGATCAGGCGGTCGTAGGCGACCACCGGGATCTTCTGCTTCGCGGCCTTGTTGACGGCGGGCAGGATCGCGTCCTTGTCCATCGCCAGCACGATCAGCGCCTTCGCGCCCTTGGACACCAAGCCCTCGATGTCGGCGAGCTGCTTCTCGGGCGAGCCGCCGGCATCCGCGCTGATGTACTTGGCGCCCGACTTCTCGAGCTGGGCCTTGATCGCCGCCTCGTCCGTCTTCCAGCGCTCTTCCTGGAAGTTGGACCAGCTCACGCCGACCACGGTTTGCGCCATGGCGCCGGCAGCCACCATGCTCATGGCCAGCGCGGTCAGGGAGTGCTTCAGCTTCATTGTTTGTCTCCGGGAGAGAGGCGCCGCTCGGGCGCCGAGTTGGTGGGAACGCGGACACGCACAGCGCGCCGGCCATACCGGCGACCCGTGGGCCCGGCAGCCACCCGAGATGCCGCGCCTGCGCGGTCAGCTTGTTAGTTCGGGCGACGAACTAACTATCTCATCCGGAGCCTCGGCCCGGCATCGGGACTATCCCGAAGCGGTAAGAATCGAAGCGGTTTGGTTCTTCGCGGACGCGGCCTGGCGTGCGCTGGTATCCCGGCGAATGTTTCCGGAAACTGTCAGCGCGCCGGCGGCACGCGCGCCATCAACTGGCGCGCGGCGAGGAATGCCTGCCAGGCCGGCAGGATCCAGCGGGTCCAGCCGACGGTCGATCGGGCGGCCGGCGGCCGGCGCCGGCGGCGCAGCAGCCGCCACAGGATCACGACCGCTCCCAGCACGCCGGCCGGCCGGGCGACCGGCTGCCAGCGCAACAGCAGCGAACGCAATTGCTGCACCGGCAGCGTGGCCGCGCGCGCGCGCTCGCGCACCTCGATGCGCTGCAGCGCCGCGCGCGCCACCAGCGCCTCGCGCCGCAATGCCAGCGCCTCGCGTTCGCGCCGGCTCATCGGGCGGAATCTCCGCGCGGCGTACGCGGGCGCAGCGCCTGCGCATCGCGGCCCAGCTCGGACAGCGTGGCCGACAGGAAGCGCGGCTTGGCCTGCGACTTGGTGCGCCAGCGCAGCGCGAGGAACGCGCCGATCGCCAGGAACAGCAGCCCCAGCACGCCGATCGTCGCGACGCGCGCGTGATCCCACATCACCGCCACCACCAGCCCGGTGAACAGCACCACGGCCATCGCGAAGAAGAACAGCGCGGCGGCCGCGGTGATCAGCATGTCGGCCAGGCGCAGCCGTTCCTCCTCGAGCTCGACCGCGGCCAGTTCGAGCCGGGTCGTGCCCAGCTCGGCCAGCGCGGACAGCACGCCCTGCAGCGACTTCAGCATGCGGTTCGGGCAGCGGCCGCGGGGCTCAACGGCGCGAGATCAGCAGGCCGAGCAGGAAGCCGACGCCGGCGGCAACGCCGATCGCCACGTACGGGTGGTCGTGCACCGCGCCGTCGGCGACGCGGGCGGCTTCCTTCGCGCGCAGCAGCGCCTCTTCCTCGAGACGCACGAACTCTTCCTTGGCACGCTTGAGCTGGGCACTGACCTTCTTCAGCCGCGAGTCGAGTTCCGCACTGCCGGCCTGGGCGGCGTTCTTCAGCAGCGTCTCGGCCTCTCCCACGGCGTCGGACAGGTTCTGGGCGAGTTCATCGCGATCAGCGGCGGTATGGCTCATGTGTTCCCCGTGTCATGGGTCTGTGGATTGCGCGGCAGGCGGTCGTGCCTGCCGCTGGATGGAAGTGCACCTCCCGGGCCCGTCCTCCCGGCGCGCCCGAGGTGCACCGGAAACCATAACACACGCATCGCACCAGGCCGCGGTGCGCCGATCGCAGCGCCCTGCCGACCGCCGCAGTGGCGCCGAACTACGGGAAAACCAAAACCCTGACGCGGCCGATCCAGAAAAACCCCTGGATTACGATGCAACAGAGTATTGGAGCTTCCACGAACTGTACAAGACGCGGCAACCCGATACGCCTATCGTTGCGCTCACCGATCGAACTCACCAGCGGATGGCGGACATGAAGACGAACACACATCGATCGCGGGGCCCCGAACTCGAGCACGACTTCGTGCGCGCGCCGACCCTCGGCTACGAGCCCGAGGGAACCTACGGCTACATCCGCTGCCTGGAGCACGGCTTCCCGAACCCGCTGGTGCGCTGGCACTACCACGAGGAATACGAGCTGCACCTGATCGTGCAGACGCACGGCAAGGTCTTCGTGGGCGACTACATCGGCCACTTCGAACCCGGCCACCTGGTGCTGACCGGGCCGCGGCTGCCTCACAACTGGATCTCCACCGACGTGCCACCCGAGGGCGTGGACCGGCGCGACATGGTGATGCAGTTCGGCGACGAGGCGCTGCGCCGCGCCGCCGAGCTCTTTCCCGAACTGCGCGACCTGCTGCCGCTGCTCGAACGGGCCAGCCACGGCGTCGAGTTTTTCGGCATGAGCGAGCGCGCCGCCGAACGGCTGGCACGCATCCGCAGCCTGCGTGGGCTCAGCCGCTTCACCGAGTTCCTCGCCTGCCTCGACGAACTGGCCACCTGCACCGACTACCGGTTGCTGTCGACCACGCCGCTGCAGAGCTTCGACGACGACGACTCGCTGGCGCAGATCAGCGGCATCGTGGACCACATCACCGCCAACTGCACCTCGCCGTTCTCGATGGCCGAGCTGAGCCAGCGCTGCAACATGAGCGAGAGCCAGTTCAGCCGCTACTTCCGCCGCGCCACCGGCAACACCTTCACCGACTTCGTCAACCGGCTGCGCATCGCGCGCGCCTGCCAGCTGCTGATGGAGACGGACCAGTACATCACCAACGTCTGCTACGACGCGGGCTTCAACAACGTCGCCAACTTCAACCGGCGCTTCCTCGAGATCAAGGGCATGACGCCGAAGGAGTTCCGCCGCCAGGCGGAGGCGCGTTTCGGCGCCACGCGCTGAGCCGGGCCGATCAACGCGCTGCGCGGGCCCGCGCGCGTGCGCCGGGCCCGTCCGCCGCTCGTCAACTGCTCCTCAACCGCTCCACAACCGCTCGTCAGCCGAGCGTGCCGAGGAACTCGCGCACCAGCGCGGTGAAGGCCGCCGGCTGCTCGGCCACGCTCAGGTGCGAGGCATCCTCCAGCACCGCGAGCCTCGCGCCCGGAATGCGCTCGGCCATCGCCTCCGACATCGCGACCGGCGCGCCGACGTCCTCGCGGCCGGCGATCACCAGCACCGGCAGGCGCACGCCGGAGAGCCGATCCAGCCAGTTCACGCCGCCCACCGCGGCGCAGCAGGCGGCGTAGCCGACCGGGTCGCTGCGCAGCACGATGCCGCGATAGCGCGCCACCTGTGCCGTCTGCGACGCGCGGAAACCGGCGTGGAAGTAGCGCTCCATCACCGATTCGACGATCGACGCCAGCCCGCCCGACTGCACCGCCGCGATGCGCTGCGCGAACACCGCGGCGGCCGCCGGCGGGTACTGCGAAGTCGTGTTCGCCAGCACCGCGCCGCGCAGCAGCTCGGGGTGGCGCACCGCCAGCCCCTGCGCCACCATGCCGCCCATCGACAGCCCGATGAACGCGACCGGGCCCTGGCCCCATTCGCGGATCACGCGGGCCGCATCGTCGACCAGTTCGTCCATCGTGTACGGCCCGGCCGGCGCGGCGGAGCCGCCGTGGCCGCGGTGGTCGTAGCGCAGCACGCGGTGCGATGTGCCCAGCTCGGCGGCGAGCGCGTCCCACATGCCCATGTCCAGCCCGAGCGCGTGGCTCAGCACCACCGGCACGCCGCTGCCGGCGCCCTGCACCGCCACCTGCAGCTGCGGCTCGCTGAAGGTGAGCTGGCGCACCACCCGCGCGCCGTCGGACAGCGGCTGCGGCGGCGGCGCCAGGCCCTCCTCGCGCAGGATGTCCAGCGCCAGCTTGAAGGCGGTGTTGGCCGCCGGCACGCCGCAGTAGATCGCGCCCTGCATCAGCGTCTCCTGGATCATCGCCACGGTGACGCTGCCGCCCTTCTTCGATTCGCGCACCGCCGAGCGGCAGTGCAGCTCGAACTCCTCCCAGCGCGCCATGCCCATCGTCATGCCGAGCACCAGCAGACGGCGGGTGGTGTGGTCCAGCCCCGGGCGGCCCCAGATCTCGTTCCAGGCGTAGCGGGTGATCAGGTGCTGGAACTCGGCGTTGAACGCGGTCGCGTTGTCGAGCGACTTGTCGACCCATGCGTCGCCGAGCACCGCGCGGCGGTTGCGAACGCCGCGGTCGAAATCGTCCTGTTGAGCCATCGTCGGTTTCCTCGTGGGGGTTGGTCGGGGAGTCAGGCGAGCCAGGCGGCCCAGGGCGGCGCGGCATCGAGCCGGGCGGCCGATTCGCGCAGCGCGTCGAGCTGCGGTCGCGCCACGTCGATCGCCCGCCGCGCCGCGACGGAGGCGTCGAACAGCGGCGCGATGTCGGCGGCCGGGATGCGCTCGCGCAGCGCGGGGTCGGCGGCCAGCGCGGCCAGCGTCACGTCGCGCAGGTGGGCGCCTTGCGCCACCGTCTCGCGCGACAGGCGTTCGAGCAGGTGGTGCGCGGCCGACTTGCCGATTTGCCGCGCCACGCGCATCGAGACCGCCTCGGCATAGACCAGCCCCTGCAGCGACTCGATGTTGCGCAGCATGCGCGGCGCATCGACCTGCAGCCCGGCCGCCGCCTCGCACAGCGCGTTCAGCGCGCCGTGCGCGGCGATGTACAGCCCGGCGGTCTCGGCCAGCTCGGCCTGCCAGTTGCCGAGCCCGCGCTCCTGCTCCTGCGGCATCGCCGCCAGCAGCGCCGCCACGCGGTGCGGCACCCGCAGCGCGCCGGCCAGCGCCACCATCGACGACACCGGGTTGCGCTTGTGCGGCATCGCCGACGATCCGCCGCGCCCGCCGCCCGAGGGCTCGGCCAGCTCGCCGACCTCGCCCTGCGCCATCAGCGAGATGTCGCGCGCGATCTTGCCGAGCGCGCCGGTGGCGACGCCCACCTCGCAGGCGAGCGACACCAGTTCGTCGCGCTGCGTGTGCCAGGCGCCCGGCGGCAGGCGGAGCTGCAGCGCGTCGGCCACGTGGCGGGCGACCGCCGGCGCGGCGTCGCCCATCACCGCCAGCGTGCCGACCGCACCGCCGAGCTGGAGCTGCAAGGCCTGCGCGCCGACGCTGCGCACCCGTTCGCGGCAGCGCAGCAGCGGCGCGATCCAGCCGACCATCTTGAACGACAGGCTGACGACGGTGGCCGGCTGCATCAGCGTGCGCCCGAGCACCGGCGCGTCGCCGTGGCGCTGCGCCAGCTCGAGCAGCGTGGCGGCGAGGCGGCCGAGGTCGCGGTCCAGCACCGCCAGCGCGCGCCGCAGCACCAGCACCAGCCCGGTGTCGATCACGTCCTGGCTGGTGCTGCCCCAGTGCACGAAGCCGGCGGCTTCGGCATCGTCGCGGGCGACCGCCTCGGTCAGCTGCTTGACCAGCGGGATCGCCAGGCTGCCGGCCCGCCCGCTGGCGGCGACCACCGCATCGGGATCGATGCGCTCGAAGCGGCAGGCCGCGGCGATGCGCTCGGCCGCGGCGGCCGGCATCAGCCCGACGGCGCCCTGCGCTCGCGCCAGCGCGGCCTCGAAGTCGAGCATCGACTGCAGCACCGGCCGCACGCCGAACACCGCAATCATCTCGGGCGTCGACAGGAATTCCTCGAACACCAGTGCGCTCATGGGTCTCCTTTTCGTTGTGATCGGGCCGGTGAGGCACCGCGCCAGCGCCGGATGCTAGCTCCCGGCACCGCCGCGGTGCGCGGTCTGCGCGCAGATCGCGCGCTCGCCGCGCCATCGGTGTGCTCAGGCTTCCACGGTCTCCGGCAGCGCCTGCGCCAGCACCTTGTCGACGCGCTTGCCGTCGAGGTCGACGACCTCGAAGCGCCAGCCTTCCCATTCGACCGAATCGGTCGTGCGCGGCAGCCGGCCGAGCAGCAGCATGATCATCCCGGCGAGGGTGTTGTAGCGGCCACGATCCTCGTCGGGCAGCGATTTCAGCGCCAGCCGGTCCTTCAGCTCCGGCGTCGGGATCAGGCCGTCGAACAGCCAGCTTCCGTCCTCGCGCCGGATCGCCCAGGCGTCGTCGTCGGTGGGGGCCGAGAACTCGCCGGTGATCGCCTCCAGCACGTCGCGCACGGTGATCATCCCCTGCACCTCGCCGTACTCGTCGACGACGAACACGAGCTGCGCGTTCGAGCCGCGGAACTGCTCCAGCAGCCCCATGCCGGACAAGGTTTCCGGCACGAACACCGGCGCTTCGAGCGTGTCGGTGAGGGACAGGCTGCTGCCGCGCACCACCTGCTGCAGCAGGCTCTGCGCCGACACCAGGCCCAGCACGTCGTCGAGCCCGCCGCGGCACACCGGGTAGCGCGAATGGTCCTCGGCGCCGACGATGCGCAGCACCTACTCGGTGGACATGCCGGCATCGAGCCAGACGATCTCGGTGCGCGGGATCATCATCGAGCCGACCTGCCGGTCGTCGAGGCGGAACACGTTGCGCACCATCTGGTGCTCCTGCGCCTCGATCACGCCGGCATCCAGGCCCTCTTCCAGGCTGGCGGCGATTTCTTCTTCGGTCACCGCACGCGCCGGCCCCTCCTGCACGCCGAGCAGGCGCAAGGTGCCTTCGGTGCAGAACGACAGCAGCCGCACGAACGGCCGCGTGGCCAGCGACAGCCACTCCATCGGCTGCGCCACCAGCCGCGCCACCGGCTCCGGGTACATCTGGCCGATGCGCTTGGGCACCAGCTCGCCGAAGATGATCGTCAGAAAGGTGATCACCAGCACCACCATCGCGGTGGCGGCGATCTCGGCCGGCCGCGCGCCGACGCCGAACGCCTCGTGCAGCCACTTCGCGAACGGGCCGGAGAAGGCGGCATCGCCCACGATGCCGTTCAGCACGCCGATGGAGGTGATGCCGACCTGCACCACGGACAGGAACTTGGTCGGGTTCTCGTGCAGGTCCATCGCGGCGCGGGCGCCGGCATCGCCGGTCTCGGCCATCACCTGCAGGCGCGCCTTGCGGCTGGCGGTCAGGGCCATCTCCGACATCGCGAACAGGGCGTTCAGCAGGATCAGGAAGACCAGAAGGGCTACGTCCATGCGGGGCGCGGCGGTGCTCGTCAGAGCCAGGCGGAGGGCGCAGCGTAGCAGAATCGCCGGATGGACTACCTCGTCGGAGACCTGCAGGGCTGCTGCGATGCGTTCGACCGGCTGCTCGCCGGCATCGGATTCTCGCCCTCGCGGGATCAGCTCGTCGTGCTCGGCGACCTGGTGAACCGCGGCCCGCACAGCCTGCGCACGCTGCAACGGCTGCGCAGCCTGGGCAACGCCGCGCGCTGCCTGCTCGGCAACCACGACCTGCACCTGCTGGCGGTCGACGCTGGCGTGCGCGCGCTGCACCGCAGCGACACGCTGGACGACATCCTCGGCGCGCCCGACCGCGCCGCCTGGATCGAATGGGTGCGCCAGCGCCCGCTCGCGCTGCAGCACCAGGGCTGGCTGCTGGTGCACGCCGGCGTGGTGCCGCAATGGGACGCGGCGACCACGCTGCGGGTGGCCGGCGAGGTCGAGCGCCACCTGCGCAGCGACGACCTGCACGACTTCCTCGCGGTGATGTACGGCAACCAGCAGACGCTGTGGAGCGAAACGCTGACCGGCCACGACCGGCTACGCTTCGCCGTCAACACGCTGACGCGCATCCGCTTCGTCGACGAGCACGGCGCGCTCGAGCTGAAATCCAAGGAAGGCGCGGCCAAGGCGCCGCGCGGCCTCGTGCCCTGGTTCGACGCCCCCGGGCGGCGCACGCGCGGCGTACCGATCGCGTTCGGCCACTGGTCGACGCTCGGCCTCGTCGACCGGCCCGACCTGCTGGCGCTGGACACCGGTTGCGTGTGGGGCGGCCGGCTGACCGCGGTGCGGGTGGACGGCGGCCGGCGCGAGCTGTTCCAGGTACCGTGCGACGAGGCGCAGCGGCCCGGATGATCGGGCAGTGCGTGCCGGGCGGCCCGGGCGGTCCCGGCCCGTTCCGACGCGGCGCTCAGGCCTCCAGTTCGGCCACCACCGACGGCGCGAAATCCACCGCGCCGTGCGGCTTGCCGCCGCGCATCCACGCCGTCAGGTCGTCGGCGGGCATCGGGCGGGCGAAGAAATAACCCTGCAGCTCGTCGCAGCCGAGCCGCACCAGCACGTCGCGCTGGCCGGCCGTCTCGACGCCCTCGGCCACCACGTGCAGGCCGAGCGCATGCGCCAGGTGGATCACCGCGTCGACCACCGCGCGGGCGTCGGCGCTGGACTCGATGTCGCGCACGAAGCTGCGGTCGATCTTCAGTTGCTGCGCCGGCATCTGGCGCAGCCGCCCGAGGCTGGAATAGCCGGTGCCGAAGTCGTCGATCGACAGGAACACGCCGATGCGCTGCAGCCCGTCGACGTTGCGCCGCACCGCGCGCCCGTCGGTCATCACCACCGATTCGGTGATCTCGCACAGGAGCTGCGAGGCCTCGACGCCATGGCGTTCGAGCGCCCGCACGATGCTGTCCACCAGGCCGTCGTGCTGCATCTGGTGCGCCGACAGGTTGATCGCCACGCGCAGGCGCGCGCCGGCGTCGCCCCAGGCGCGGATCTGGCGGCAGGCCTCGTCGATGACCCACTCGCCCAGTTCGACGATCAGACCGAATCGCTCGGCGATCGGCACGAACACGCCCGGCCCGACCGGCCCGAGCTGCGGGTGGGTCCAGCGCAGCAGCGCCTCGGCGCCGCAGATCCGGCCGCGGCGCGCGTCGACCTTCGGCTGGTAGTGCAGCGCGAGCTGGCCGCGCTCGACCGCGTGGCGCAGTTCGCCCTGCAGGCTCAGCGCATCGGGCCCGGCGTCGCCGCGCGGCGATTCGTAGACGGCGTGGCGGCCGCCGCCGGCACGCTTGGCCGCGTACATCGCGGCGTCCGCATGCGTCACCAGCCGGTCGGCCGTGCCGTGGTCCGGGCACACCGCGACGCCGATCGACGCGGAGATCTCCAGCGCGCGTCCCTCGGCGTCGAACGGCTGCTTCAGCGCCTCGACCAGGCGCAGCGCGGCCGACACCGCTTCAGCCAGCGAGGGCAGGTCCTCGAGCAGCATCAGGAATTCGTCGCCGCCGACGCGCGCGACCGTGTCGCCAGCGCGCGCCGCCTGCCGCAGCCGCTGCGCCGCCTGCGCGAGCACGCGGTCGCCGGTCGCGTGGCCGTAGGAATCGTTGACCGGCTTGAAGCCGTCCAGGTCGATGAACAGCACGCCGACGCACGGCCGCTCCGCCATCGGCATCCGTTCGCCGCGCCCGGCCGCCTCGCGCAACCGCTCCTCGAACAGCGCGCGATTGGCCAGGCCGGTCAGCGGGTCCAGCAGCGCGCGCTTCTCCAGCTCCGCATAGGCCGATTGCAATTCCTCGTTGGCCTGGCGCAGCGAGCCCGCGAGCAACGCGGTGCGGCCCTGCATGTGGGCGTCGAGCACCGACGTGAACAGCGTCATGCCGAGTGTCGCGACGCTGGCCAGCGCGACCAGCAGCCCGAGCCCGGCACCGCCGAGGCCCGCGGCGCTCAGGCAGACCGAGCCGGCGGGCACGTTGACGGCAGCCATCGCGGTGTAGTGCATGCCGCTGATCGCCGCGCCCATCAGCAAGGCCGCGCCGGCCTGGCGCCACATCCGGTGCGGACCGGCAGCGCGCATCCAGAAGAACAGCCCGAGTGCGGCGGCGGAAGCCGCGAGCGCCACCAGCACCGAGGCGGCGACGAGCCAGCCGTTCCAGACGATGCCCGGCGCGATGTCCAGCGCCGCCATCCCGGTGTAGTGCATGGTGCAGATGCCGCCGGCCATCAGCAAGGCGCCGAGGGCCCAGCGGCCGCGGGTCAGCGAGCCGCGCGCGGCGCAGCCGAGCGCCACCGCCGACACCGCGACCGCCGCGCACCAGGAAACGAAGGTCAGCAGCCGCCCGTAGCCGAGCGGAATCGGCAGCGTGTACGCCAGCATGCCGACGAAGTGCATCGACCAGATGCCGGTGCCCATCGCCACCGAGCCGCCGGCCCACCAGCAGGCGCCGATCCGCGTGTCCTCGTGCCTGACGCGGCGTGCCAGGTCCAGCGCCACATAGGACGCGAAGCACGCGATCAGCAGCGACGCGGCGACCACGAGCGGGTCGAGGCGGGCTGCCAGGAAGGGCGAGGACATTGACGGAGACTTGGGCGTTGCGCCCCGGAGACGGGGTGCCGCTTCGGATATCGGCACGCCGGGCGACGCCTTAATGCTCCGATACCCGGACTTCTGCGATCATCGGCACCGCCGCGCCGCCCGGGATCGCCCCGCCGGCCGCGGCGCGACGGAAGCTTGGCAGAGTGGTCGATTGCACCGGTCTTGAAAACCGGCAAACCGAAAGGTTTCCAGGGTTCGAATCCCTGAGCTTCCGCCAGATCGCTAGGATTCATGCGGGTTTCCGGGCGGTTTTCCTCGAAATCCCACATACGACCCACCTTCAAGTGATGCGCTTGATTGCGTTGTGCTGAATCAAAAGAGAGCTCGAAACAGGCGTAGCTCATGGCATCCGTACAAGACGAGATCCCAGACATTGACGTGCTGCTTGCGATGGCCCCAAGCGACTTGGCACCCGCAGTTCTCCGGGTCGCGCGCGCTTTGCTCCAGAACGGCCACTTTCATCCGTCGTCGTTGTTCGACGCACCGGCCTTCCCAGGGAGTGGCCACGGCATTGGCGGCCCCCGGGTGCAGCTCTACCAGGGCGCTCGCCCGAACGAGGTAGAGCAGGCGATTGCAGAGGCATTGCAGTGGGCGCAGGTGCAGTTGCTGGTCATGCCGCTCAGCGGCGCAAACGCACAGAGCGGCTACCTCCGATTCACCCGCCGCGGCCGCCAACTGCTGTCCGACGAAAGCTTCGCTTCCTTTCTAGCGGCGGCTAACTTCCCGAAGTCGATGCTCCACCGCCTTATAGCTGACAGGGTGTGGCTCAGCCTGGCCCGCGGCGATCTTGACGAGGCAGTCTTCATCGCCTTCCGCGCGGTGGAGGAGGCGGTGCGTGCGAAAGGAAATTACAAGCCTACTGACATTGGTGTCGCGCTCATGCGTCTAGCCTTCGCACCGGAGAAAGGGCCTCTTGCGGACACGGCGCAACCATTCGCCGAGCAGGACGCGCTGATGCACCTATTCGCTGGCGCGATCGGCTCGTACAAGAACCCGCATTCGCATCGAACGGTTAGTTTGTCGGACCCACGGGAGGCGCAGGAGATGGTGCTACTCGCGTCACACCTGCTCGGTATCGTCGACGTGCGGTGACCACATGCTCGGCGGTCGAACGGGCCGTCCGATAGCCGGTCGGCTCGTCGTTCACCGGCCGCTGTCCGGCCCGTGCCGTTCCATCCACTGCTCGCGCGTGATCTGCGGGCGCAGTGCCGACAGCCGGATTTCCGCCACGGGCCCCGGCCCCTTGCGGCCGGACAGCGCCCCGGCCTTCGCGCGGGCCATGAACGCCTCATCCGACTCCCCCGGCTCACGATCCCAGCGCCGGCCATCGTTGCAGCACCAGTGCCGGATCGGGTCGTCGGACCCGGTCAGTTCACGCCAGGGGTTCACGTAGACGACGGGCACGTAGAGCGCCAGCGGGCGCAGCCTGGCCTCCAGGCGGGCGATGCGGTCAGCGAGATTCATCGGTCAGCTTCTCCAGGTCGGTCAATCGCTTCTCGAGCACGGCGATCTCGTGCACCTTCGCAATCTGGCCCAGCACGTAGACCAAGCGGGTGCCGTCCTGCGTGTCGATCCTGCCGCCTCGCATGTCGCGGTACACCCGAGCCATCTCGCGGCGCACCGCCTCCAGATCGTGCAGGTTGATCGGGGGGGTAGGTACGGGCAAAAGCGTAGCGCCGTCGATCGTCTCCGGCTCGTCGGCTGTGGATTTCCTGCCGCGGGTCATCGCGCTGCCGCCATGGGTCGCTGCATCGCGCTCATCGGCCGCCCCCGGCCAGCCACGGATCCGGCCCGGTGCCCAGCTCGTCGGGCGCCGGCTGCTGATGCCGTGGTGCGCGATCACCGCCGTCTGCCACAGCCTGGCGCTTGCGCCGCACGTGGTAGGCGGTCAGCACCGCGTCGGCGGTGACGCTCAGGCCTGCCTTGGCGCTGCCGTCGCGGCCCGTCCACGTGCTGACCCTGGCGCGGCCGGTGATGGCGACGGCATCGCCCTTGCCCATCGCGGCCAACTGCTCGGCGGCCGTGCCGAACGCCATCACGGAAACCAGCGCGTCGGCATCGCCATCGTGCGCGGCGATCTTCGCCAGCACGAACGGTTTGCCGCTCTGCCCGGTGCGCTGCTCCGGGTCGGCGATCAGTTTTCCGCTCACGAGTGCGGTGATGCTCACGATGCGTTCTCCGTCGACGCGAATGCGGGGCAGCGGTGCAGGCGGGTCGCCAAGTCGCGCCCGAGATCCGGCCCGAACCCGGAGCGTTGGGAGGCACTGCACCGCAGACCCGGGCGGCAGTTCCGGCACTCGATGCAGAGGCGCCGGTCATCGGCGTCTTGATCGCGAAGGGCCAGTCGCTCGGCCAGGTCGTCGGCGTCGGTGGCGTCGATGCCCAGCCGCAGGAACCGGCCCACGCGCGCCGCGAAGCGGGCGCAGGTGGCATCGTCCCAGGGGTGGGCGTGGCAATGGTCCGCCTCGGCGGTCGCGAGCCAGTAGGGCCTGCTCTGGAGCGCCGGGGCTGCGCCGGTCAGCAGCGCGAGGAGCGCCGGTTTCTCGGCGCGGATCGCGGTGCGCAGGTCGTCCGTGAGCTTCGATCCCGGCCGGATCAGCAGCCGGTCGCCCTCGGCCGTGATGCTCAGGCCGGCGTCGGCCAGGTTGGCGAGGAGTTCGCGGGCGCCCATCACTCCACCGCCACGTCGTCGTCGCCCGCCAGTGCCGAAGATGCCAGCGAAGGTGTCGAAGATTCCGAAGTTGTCACGTTCGAAACGTTGGCATGTTCGGAATCTTCGGTGGCTTGTGACACCTTCGTCAGCGTCCAATACCAACCGCCTGCCATGCCGTCCTTCTTGATCCGCACGCCGATGCGCTTCGACGCGCGGTGCACCGTGCTCCACGAGTAGTTCACTTCACGCGCAGCAGACCGAATGCTCTTGGACGGAACAGGCGTCCCGTCCTTCAGCAGTTCGCGCAGGAACGCATCCACGTCGTGTTCGGGCTCATCGTCATCCTCCGGCGCATCGTCGTCAGCCGCGGCCAGCAGTTCGCGCGCCGAACCCTCGACAGCAGCGCCCCATGTGATCCTGCTGGCTAAGATGCCCGGATAGGCGTCGAGCTCGATCTGGTCAATGTCGTAATCGAACCCGCCGGAGTCGGGGCCGATGTTGCTTTTGCTGCGCGCCAGGATGCGCCGCTCCTTGCCTTCGTCGTCGCTCTTGACCTTGGCGGCCACCAACACGACGCGCGCAACGGCTCCAAAGGCGACAGAGCCCACGACGCGCTCGGTCGGATCGCGGCCGCCCGATCCCTTGGAGAAGTGACTGATCCCGACCACGGCACAGCCGAGTGACGCACCGAGATCAACCAGCGGCTGCAGTGCGCGCCTGACCTCGGTGTTCTTGTGACTGTCACCCGTCACGGCAGAGACAACCGGGTCGACTATCAGCAGGCGACAGCCGCCGACACGCTCGGCTGCAACGATCAAATGCGCCATGTCGCGCGCAGGATCGAATGCCAGGGACTCGCCGTTGATGCGGGCGCCGCCGACGAAGTACACGCGCGCAGTGTTCGCGCCCATGGCAACCAGGCGCGGCAGCAGCGTGTCGGTAGGATCATCCTCGCCTGACCAGATCAGCACGTTGCCAGGCTCACAGCGCGAGCCATCCGGCCACCTTCCGCCGGCCGATACTGTGGCGGCGAAAGCAAGGTTGATCGTCGTCTTGCCCTGACCCGGGGCGCCGGCCATGATGTGAAGCTTGCCAAGCGCCAGCCACTCAGACCACAGCCACTTGATCGGCTCGGGATCGAGCGTCGTCGCGCAGATCAACATCACGGCGTCGAGCTCGGCGCGCGCTGCAGCCGCTGGTGGTGCCAGTGTTGCGGCCATCGCCTCGTCGATCCTCGACGCAGCGCCTTCGATGCGCCTGAAGTCAGGCTTCTTGATAGCGGCGCCGCTCATGCACGGTACTCCGCTGCCAGCGCCTGAACGCGGCCGGCGCTGACGAGGAATCGCTGCCAGTCGGCGTCGTTCGGGATGATCCCGGCCCGGGTGTCGCTGATCACGATCATGGCCACTGCCATCTCGAACGCCAACAGTTCTATGGCATCGCGCGCCGGCAGTGTCCTGGGCTTCGCGGGGCCGCGGTGCGGCCTGCCGTCGTCGACGTAGGCGCCAAGCTCACGAGCGGCTGCTACGAACTCAAGCCCGTGCGCCTGCATGTGGTGGTTGAGCACGTCGCCGCCCTTCGCCCCGCAGGCCATGCAGCACCAGCCGCCTGACGCGGTGTTGACCCGCAGGCTGTCGCTGCCGCCGTGGAACCGGCACGGGCCTGTCTTCCAGCGGCCGGGACCGACGAGCGGAACGCCCTGCTCGGCGAAGTAGGCGACCGGATCGGGCAGTCGATCGCGGATGAACTCACCCATGGGCCACCCCCGCACGGTCGAGGAACGCGGCTACGGCGGCCAGGTCTGGCAGCGTGCGGGATCGGTCCCAGCGGCCCACCAGGTACAGCGCGTCACCGTGCTCGTCGATGATGTGCAGCGCGTAGCCGCCGAGCTCCGCCCGTGCGCGCAGCGTCGCGAAGGCCCTGTCGCGTTGATCGCGGGCCGCTCGTGCGGCAGAATCCGCCTCGTCCCTTCTGCCTTGCTGTCCTCTGAAGCCCTCGGCCGTCACTCCGGGGGCTTCGTCATTTCCGGGTGCGTTAGCGCACCCCGCCACATGGCCGTGTTGCTTGATCAGCATGAATCGGCCTCACGCGGCTTGTGTCTTCTGCTGGCGCAGTTCGCCAACATTCCAAGTCGTGACGCCTCCGCGACGGGTAGGCTTCGGCAGTCGCCCGCTTGCCGACCAGCGCCACACCGTGACGGTGCTGATGCCGTGCAACGCGGCCACTACCGGCAGGCGGACATGAGCCGCGTCAGGCAGCTTGTCAAAGTCTTGCAGGGCTCGCTGGTGTACCGGCTTGAGGCTTGCCGGCTCGCCATTCTTCGTCGACACGCGTATCGCTCCTCGCTGCGGCAGGAATTGGCCTGCCACCAGCAGCCGTCACGACAGACGGCGCGACACGGACTATCTTTCGAGCACCCTCGGCGAGTCGCCCGGAACAATTCGGCGAATTAGCGACGACGTTTCGGCTTGGGGCCGGCACGCGCGGGCTTCGCAACTGCGGCGCGGGTCTCGGCGTCCATCCCTGCCAACATGGGCACCCAGTCGGCGGGCGGCGCTTTGTGGCTCGCCGCATACGCCTGTAGCACCATCTCCTTGTTCGGCCCCTTGCCGCCCTTTGACACTTGCAGCGTCGCCGCTGCAGCTGCGGCATCCAATTCGACCCCGTCTACGCGGGACAACTTCAGAACGATCGCGACAGCCTGCTGCGTTTGCGCGTGGAGATCAGCGAGACCCGGCTTACTCGCCTCGCGGTTGTTGCGGCGCCCCCGACGACGTGCGATCCGGAAAGCACGATCCGACGTTCCGCGCTGGAAGTCTCCTTCCACCCACTCCTGCATGCGCTGCGCGACCCATTGCACCAGCAGGGGGTCAGCGCCATCGGCACCACTCGCCAGGGTGGCGAAGCACTTCAGCAGTTCCCGAGCCTCGTCCGGGTCGGACTTCGCCCGCTCGAAGCGCTCGGCCCAGTAGTCGGCCTTGCCGTCGCCGGGCGGGTCGCGGAAGTGCACGCCCTCGATGCCGAGCGAATCACACGCCTCGCGGAAGATCGTCTCCAGCGACGCTGACGAGATCGTGAACACTAACCGGCCCGGCTGCACCAGCGGCCGCAGCAGCCGCACCGCGGCGCGTGAAAGCGACACCTCGCGCGGTCGGCCCGTGACGTGGGGCACGCGTGCAACGCACCGATGCAAGTCCACGTTGTCGCCCGTCAGCGAAAGCAGCTCGCGGACCTGCATGTCCGTGCGCAACGTAAGCAGGAAGGCGTAAGCGACCTCCGCCTGCACCGAGCGCGGCGCCTCGCCGGTCCGGTAACCCAGTCGGCGACACAGTGGGTGAACCTCCTCGGGCGTCACGCGCCAGTGGTAGGTCATGCCCGCCACCGCGCTACTGCGACGCCAGGCCTGCCGGCCGGCGCGGGTTTGCTGCTCGGGCCCGCTTGCTCTGCAGGTCGATCACCTGCGCCGGCGCCTCATCTCGCGCCAGGAACTCGGCCCACTCGGCCATCATCCGGCGCCGCTTCTCAAACAGATCGCCGCGGCGGTAGGCGGCCTCGACCTTGTCGCCGATCGTGTGCGCCAGTGCCATCTCGGCGACCTCGCGCGGGTAGTTAGTGCGCTCCGAGCACCAGTCGCGGAACGTCGAGCGGAATCCGTGGGGCACGGCGTCGACACCCATTCGGCGCATCACGGCCAGCAGCGTCATGTCGGACAGCTTGCCGCCGCGCGGCGCCGGAAACACCAGATCAGAGCCGGCCATCCGGGGAAGCGACTCCAGCAGCGCTACGGCGGCGCCCGACAGCGGAACGCGATGCTCCTTCCCCGCCTTCATGCGCTCACCCGGCACGGTCCACGTCGCAGCGCCCAGGTCGATCTCTGCCCAGGTGGCGCCGCGGACCTCGCCGGAGCGCGCCGCCGTCAGGATGGCGAACTCGAGCGCACGTGCGCCGGTGCCGGGCTGGGCGCGCAACGCTTGCATGAACTTGGCGACCTCACCCACCGGTACAGCGAGGTGATGGCCTGCCCGCGCGATCTTGCTTGGCGCCGGCAGCAGGTTGTCGAGATGGCCCTTCCATCGCGCCGGGTTCAGCCCTTCGCGGTAGCCACGCGCAGTCGCCCAGTCCAGCACCGACTCGATGCGCCCGCGCAACCGCGTCGCGGTTTCAGTCTTCGTCCGCCAGATCGGCTCAAGCACCGCGAGCACGTGCGGCAGTGCCACGTCACGCACCTGTAGATCGCCGAGCGTCGGAAAGGTGGTTGCCAGCGTGTTGCGCCACTGGTCGGCGTGCTTGGCGTTGCGCCAGCCGGCTTCATGCGCCTCGACGTACGCCAGCGCCGCGGCCTTGAACGTGAACCTCTTGGCCTGCTCGGCGCGCAACCGGCTGTTGGCGGCCTGGCGCTCAGCGATGGGGTCGACACCCTTGTCGGCCTTCTCGCGCTCCTCGCGAGCGCGGAGCTTGGCAGCCGACAAGGTCACGTCCGGGAATCCGCCCAGGCCCATCTCGCGGCGCCTGCCGCCCACCGAGAAGCGCAACACCCAGCTGCGCGCACCGGACGGCTGAACCTGCATCGCAAGCCCCGCCACGCCGCCGACGAAGTGCAGCCCGGGCGCGGCCAGACGCCCGACTTCAAGTGCTGACAATTCGCGAACCTTACGTGGTATCTCCATCCCCTACAACCACCCATCATCGTGGGTGCGATTGGATGATGCGTGATGACACGGCGCGAGTCAACAGCCAGTCGATTTACCTATGAAGGATGGCAGATCGTGATGCGCCGTGACATGGCGTGGAGTTCGATCCCGGCGGACTGAGCTTCCGCCAGATCGGCATGCTACCGATACCGATTCGGCCGAACCAACCGGCCCGACTGTTTCACCCGCCGCGCTCCCGAGCCGATGGCGGCAACGCGGGGTCGGACAACCGAGGGGGATTCCAGGGCAATCCACCGAACTTACGGGGGGATCGGGAGCGGCTGTTCATCAAGATCGACACGCAGGGTTTCGAGGAAAACGTGCTGAAGGGCCTGGACCCTTACCTGAGCCGCCGCGGCGACTGGGCGATCAAGATGGAATTCGCGCCGCAGTGGCTGGAATCCCAGGGCAGCGACCCCGCGGCGCTGTTGCGCGACCTGGTCGGGCGCTACGAGGTGGCGGAGTTCCCGGAGCGGATCGTCTACGGAACGCCGTCGTTCGACGCGCTGTTTGCCC
This sequence comes from Piscinibacter sp., assembly GCA_044223035.1. Classification (GTDB taxonomy): domain Bacteria; phylum Pseudomonadota; class Gammaproteobacteria; order Burkholderiales; family Burkholderiaceae_C; genus JBGAMJ01. Next base: position 35,051 of record JBGAMJ010000011.1, on the reverse strand, counting down.
ACCCGCTGCGGCCGGAGCAGACCGGGCCGTTCCTCGCCTACGTGCGCAACCTGAACTCGCTCGACCGGGGCTGGGTCGACCTGCTCGTGCGCCCGCGGCCGGCGGCCTGAGGCAATCCGCCTGCGGGCCGAATCGCTGCGGCCCGATCGGCCGACCGGGGCTCGATCGACGCCGGGGCGAGCCTGAAGGCCGACGGCGCGGGGCGGTCCCGCGATCCGGGTACGTTGCCCGCCTCGCCCGTTCTGGCGGCGACGACTCGGACGACCTATCTTCTCTGTCTCGGACCGAGGAGACGTCGATGGGTGATCGGGTCGAGGGCCGGACCAGGCGCACGCTGAGTCGCCGCGTTCTGCATCGCGTGACGGCGTGGTTGGGCGCCGCCGCGCTGGTCGCCGTGCCGGTCGCTGCGACCGCGGGCGGCTACTCGTTCAAGTTGCTGTCGCTGCCCGCTGGAGCGGGAGGCAGCGCGGCGGCCGACATCAACAATGCGGGGCAGGTGGTCGGCTACGCAGGCGGCCCGGAGTTCCAGCGCGCGGTGGTGTGGACCGCAGGAACGCCGACCATCCTGGCACCCATCGGTGTCAATCCGGAACCCTACGCCTTCGACGCGGCCAGCAGCATCAACGAGGCCGGTCAGATCGCCGGTCGCAGCAGCAACGGCATGGGCGCCATCCATGCGACGCTCTGGACCGGCCAAACGCCGATCGACCTCGGCATACTCGACCCCGACGATCCGCCGGCGGATCCGCGTTCGCAGTTCAGCGCCGCAAGTGCGCTGAACAACACCGGGCAGATCGTCGGCATATCCACCCGCTACTCACCCCCCGATCGCTACGCGGCCATCTGGAACGGGCCAGGCACCCCGACGCGCCTCGACGGGCCAGGTCCCGGCCACCCGGAGGACATCAACGATGCCGGGCTGATCGTCGGTGCGGCAGGTGAAGGCTTCGACGACGACCTGGCGATCGTTTGGAGCGGCGGCGGCTACACCAATCTGGGGCCTGGTGCGGCCCGCGCGGTCAACAACGCCGGACAGATCGCCGGCTACCGGCGATTCCCGAGCCCGGAATTGCCGCTGCTGATGGCCACGATCTGGAGCGACACGACCGTGATCAACCTCGGCCCCGGCTATGTCAACGACATCAACGAGGCCGGTCAGGTGGTCGGCGTGAGCTACGGCATCCACGGTGCCACGGCCGCGCTGTGGACCGGTGGTTCGACGGCCGTCGACTTGAACTCGTTGCTCGATCCGACGACGCAAGCACGGTGGCGCCTGGACGACGCTCGGGCCATCAACGACCGCGGCTGGATCGTCGGCTCCGCTTTCAGCAAGTCGAGTCACGAGAGCCGCGCGTACCTGCTGACGCCGGTGCCCGAACCCGCAACCTGGGCGCTGTTGGCCGCCGGCCTGGCGATCGTCGGCCTCGCGAGCCGGCCGCAGCGGCCACGGCGGCGATTCGCAGAGCGAGCCCGCGGCTGATCGCGAACCGGTTCGGCTCGGTGCCGAGACCCCGCCGACGACCTCAGCGCCCGGACAACGGCCGCCGCAGCATCACCGGCAGGTCCACCAGCCGCTCGACCCGCCTGACGCGCGGCCGCAGCGCGTCGGGCAGCGCATGCAGCGCCCGGTACGCGTAGACGTGCATGCCGGCGTCCAGCCCGGCGCGGATGCCGGCCAGGCTGTCCTCGACCACCGCACAGTGCGCCGGCGCCACGCCCATCGCGCGCGCCGCATGCAGGAACAGCCCGGGCTCGGGCTTGAACGAGCCGACCTCGTAGGCGCTGTGGATCCGGCCGCCGACCAGCGGCAGCAGCCCCGCCACCTCCAGCACCAGCTCGATCTTCTCGCGCGGCCCGTTGGAGGCGATGCAGAACGGCAGCCCGAGCGTGCGCAGCATCTCGGCGGCGCCGGGGATCTCGCGCAGCTCGGCGCGGAAGACGCGCGCCGATTCGGCCCGCAGCTCGGCCTCGAAATCGCCGTCGAACGGCCGGCCGCGCCGCGCCTCGAGCATCTCGACGCACGCCCGCATGCTGCGGCCCTCGATGTCGGCCAGTTCGGCCGAGACCGACGGCGGCAACCCGTGGCGCACCGCCAGGTCGATCAGGCTGCGCAGCAGCAGCGGTTCGCTGTCGACCAGCGTGCCGTCGCAGTCGAAGATGACCGCGCGGATGTCGGGTGGGGCGGCGTGATCAGTCACCGCGCGTCAGGCCACGCAGGTCCGGTTCTTCCCGGTGCGCTTGGCCTCGTAGAGCGCCTGGTCGGCGCGTTCGAGGCTGGCCTCGATCGCCTCGCCGTCGCGGTAGGCGGTGACGCCGGCGGAAAAGGTCACCAGCACCTGGCGTTGCTCATGCATGAACAGCCCGCCGGACAAGGCGCGCTGCAGCCGCGTCAGGATGCGCTGGCCCTCGTCGACCGCGGTCTCGGGCAGCAGCACGACGAATTCTTCGCCGCCGTAGCGCGCGACGATGTCGCTCGGCCGCAGCGTCTGGCTGACGCGCTCGGCCAGCGACTTCAGTGCGACGTCGCCAGCGCCGTGGCCGAGCTCGTCGTTCAGGCGCTTGAAGTTGTCGATGTCGAGCAGGCCGATCGCCAGCGCCTGGCCGGTGCGCTGCAGCCGCGCGCGCTCGGCGTCGAAAGCCTGCATCAGCCCGCGCCGGTTGGCCACCTGCGTCAGCGGGTCGGTCGACACCTCGTCGGACAGCCGGCGCAGCTCGCCTTCGAGCTGCTGCACCCGCTGGCTGAGGTCGACGCCGCGGGCATGCTCGTCGTGCAAGCGCTGCTGCGCCTGCGACACCAGCGCCTGCACGGTACGGCTTTCCTCGACCATCTCGCGCACCGCGCCGGCCAGGCTCTCCAGCGAGTCGGCGCGCTCGATCACGCCGGCGTAGCGGCCGACGCTGTCGTGGAATCGGCCGGTCTGCGAGCCCAGTTCGCCCAGCTCGGAGAGCATGCGGTGGATCAGCGATTTCAGCGCGTCGCGTGCCTGCGCCCGCTCGCCGCGGAGCTGCGCCTGCCGCTCGCGCGTGTTGCGCAGCAGCTCGCCGACCGCCTTCACACCGCGCACGGTGATGCCGTCGTCGATGCGCGCGCGCATCGCCTCGCACTGGCCGCGCGCCCAGCTCTCGTCCTCGGCCAGGTCGGTCAGGCTCGCGGTCAGGTCGCGGCACAGCGCGGCGAGCTGCTCGATCAGGTGGTGGCGGTGCTGCAGCACGCGTTCGGCGTTGCGGCAGGCGGCTTCCAGGCGCTCGCCGAGCGCGGCGGTCGCACCGGCCTCGCGGATCTCGGCCAGCACCGCGGCCAGCGCGTCGGACACCGCCTGGCCTTCGGCCTGGTCGGCCGGAAGCGCCTGGCGCAGCGTCAGGTCGAGACGCTCGATGACGCGCGGCCAGTTCTCGCGCGGCGGCGGGAAGGCATCGGGCGCGGCATCCGCCAGCATGGTGGCCGCCCCGGGTGGCGTCGGCGCTGCCTCGATCGTCGCGGGCAGCGGCACCGGCGGCGATGAGGCATCCGGCGGTGTCGCCTCGGACAGCGAAGGCTGCGGCGACGGCGCTTGCGGCGAGGGCGATTGCGATGGCGATGGCGATGGCGATGGCGCCACGCGGACGTCCGGCCCCGTCGGCACTGCCCCGTCCGCCACCGGCGCCGCCTCGTCCGACGTGGCGACCGGCGCGTCGTCGCTGCCGTCGGTCTCCCAGCTCGCCAGCAACTGGCGCAGGCGGTGCTGCAGCCGGGCGGCGTCGCCGCGGCTGCCGTCGAGCACGCGTTGCAGGCTCTCCTTCTTGCGCGCAGCGGTCCACTGCTTGGTGCGACGGTCGATGCCGCGCACGATGCGGTCGATCAGGCCGGCGAGCTGCGAGCCGCTCTCGTCGGGCGCGTCGAGCAGGCGTTCCAGCTGGTCCCAGCGGCCCTCGGACGCCGCCTGGCCGAAGGCCGACGCCGCCGCCGGCACCAGTGCACGCTGCGCCAGCCGTTCGACGGCCCGCTGCGCGCGTGCCGGCAGCAGCGAGGAGGCCGCCGCCTCGCCGGCCTCCTCCCGGTAGGCGCGGGCGTAGTTCTCGGGCGTCGGGTCGAGCCTGGCCACGACCAGCCGGCGCAGCGCGGCCTTGGCAAGCTGCGCCGGCGCCATCGCGTCGGCGGCCGGGGTGGGCGAATTCATGGGCGAGGTTGCTGGGGCGTCGTCGGTTCGAGGCGGAGTCCGGAAGCAGGAACGTCGGGTGCGGGATCGAAGCGCCGGGACCGACCGCGCGATCAGACCGCCGGGTTGGAGCGCGCGCCGCGCAGGTCGATGCGCGGCAGGTCGATCAGGTCGCCCTCGCCCGCCCGGCCCATCCAGGTCGCCTTCTTCGGCAGCACGGTCTGGTGCAGCCAGCGCTCGATGTCGTCCGGCGGCTGCGGCTTGCTGAACAGGAAGCCCTGCATGATCCCGCAGCCGAGGCGGTGCAGCACCTCCATCTGGCGCAGGTTCTCGACGCCCTCGGCGATCACGCGCAGGCCGAGCGAGCGCGCCAGCGCGATGATCGCGGTGACGACTGCCGAGCTCTGCGGCGTCAGCCCCAGGTCGCGCACGAACGAGCGGTCGATCTTCAGTTCGCTGATCGGCAGCGTGGTCAGGTAGGCGAGCGACGAATAGCCGGTGCCGAAGTCGTCGATCGAGATCTCGACGCCGATCTCGTTCAGCCGGTGCAGCGACGGGATCACGTTCTGCAGGTCCTTCATCAGCCCGGTCTCGGTGATCTCGAGCTGGATCGCATGGTGCGGCACGCCGTAGTGCGTGACCGCCTGGTGGATGTGCTCGACCAGGTCGGTGCGTTCGAACAGGCGGTTCGGCAGGTTGACGGCGATCGAGTCGGCGAAGCCGTGGCTGTCCTGCCACAGCCGGGCCTGGCGCGCCGCCTCGCGGATCGCCCATTCGGACAGCGGGATGATCAGCCCGGTTTCCTCGGCCAGCGGGATGAAGTCGCCCGGCGGCACCAGCACGCCGTTGCGCTGCCAGCGCATCAGCGCCTCGGCGCCCACCATCTTGGCGGCGCGCACGTCGATCTTCGGCTGGTAGTGCAGCACCAGTTCGTTGCGCTCGATCGCCTTGTGCAGCGCGCTCTCGAGCTCGAGCTTCTCGCGCCCGGTGCTGGCGAGCTGCGGGCGGTACAGCGAGGCCGCGTTGCGCCCCTGCGCCTTGACCGAGTACATCGCCACGTCGGAGTTGCGCAGCAGGTCGGCCACCGTGGTGCCGTCGCGCGGGAACATCGCGATGCCCACGCTGGCGGTGACGAAGCATTCCTGCCCGCCGACGAAGATCGGCTCGCGCATCAGGTCGAGGATGCGCAGCGCCACGCGCTCGGCATCGCGCTCGTCGGCCACCTCGGGCAGCAGCGCGACGAATTCGTCGCCGCCCAGCCGGCCGACCGCCTCCAGCGTGCGGTGCGAGCGCAGGCCCATCGATTCGAGCGAGCTTTCCATCACCTGGTCGGAATGGCGCACGCACGAGCGCAGGCGGTGGGCCACCTCGATCAGCAGGTCGTCGCCGGCGCCATGGCCGAGCGTGTCGTTGATGACCTTGAAGCGGTCCAGGTCGATCAGCAGCAGCCCGACCTGGTGGTTCAGCCGGCGCGCCTGCTCCAGCGCGCGTTCGGTGCGCCAGATGAGCTGGCGCCGGTTCGGCAGGCCGGTGAGTGCATCGAAATGCGCGAGCTGGCGGATCTTGTCCTCGGCGATGCGCCGGTCGGTCACGTCCTGCACGATGCCTGTGTAGCCGACCAGGTTGCCGTGCTCGTTGAACTCCGGCTCCGCCTCGGTGTGGATGATGCGCTGGCGGCCGTCCATCAGCGTCACCGGGATGTCGGTGGCGAGCACCGAATGGTGGCTGACCACGTCGCGCAGCACCGACATCAGCCCGCGCCGGTCGCCCTGCGGCAGCATGCGCAGCACCTGGCGGAAGCCCAGCGTGTCGGTCGGGCCGAGGCCGAACACCCGCAGCCCCTCGACCGAGAAGGCCAGGCTGCGATGCTCGTGCTTCCAGTCGAAGCTGCCCATGCGCGCCAGGTCCTGGGCGCGGGCGAGCTTGGCCTTGTGGCGCTCCAGTTCCTGGCGGGTTCGCGCCGAGCGAAGCAGGTAGCGCAGGCGGCCGGCCAGCAGGCTCCACTGGTTGGACTTGACGAAGAAGTCGGTCGCGCCGGCCTCGTAGGCTCGGTTGATCGAGGCGTCGTCGTCCAGGCCGGTCAGCATCAGCACCGGCAGCGACTCGAAGCCCGGCAGGTGGCGCAACTCGCGGCAGGTCTCGAAGCCGTCGAGCGTGGGCATCAGCGCGTCGAGCACGACCACGTCGGGCAGCCAGTCGGCGAGGATCTGGATCGCGCGCTCGCCGCTGGTCGCCTCGGTGATCGCGAAGCCGCGGTCGCGCAACGCAATCGATGTCAGCAGCAGGTTGACCTCGTCGTCGTCGACGAGGAGCACCCGCGGCTGGCCCAGCGATTCATCGTCGACGAACGCGGCGCTTCCGTTCATTGATTCGGTTCCAGGAGCCGGCGCAGAGCACGCAGCACCGACTCGACCTCCGAGCACAGTTCGGCGACGCGGCTGTCGAGCGGATCCGGCCGGCCGGCGCGGACGAGGCCCTCGATGTCGGCGCAGACCTGCGACAGCCTGATCGCACCGATGCTTGCGGAAGACGACTTCAGCGTGTGGGCGACGTGCCGGATCGTCGGCCGGTCGTCGGAGCGCAGCGCATCCTGCACCTGCGGCACGAGCCGGGCGGTCGACTTCTCGAACGCCTTGATCACGCGCGAGAGGAGCTGGTTCTCGCCCTTGGGGTCGAGCTCGCGCAGGCGGTCGAGCGCCTCGGCATCGAGCACGGTGGTGTGCTCGCCGGCGGCCTGGGCAGGCGCCGCCGCCGCTGCCGGCGCCGGGGCGGGCGCGCCGGCGCCGCCACCAGGCGATTCGGGCAATGCAGGCGCTCGCGGACTCAATCGTTTGCTCAGCATGGCTAGAAGTTGGCTCTGGCGGAACGGTTTGGACAGATAGTCGTCGAAGCCCAACGCAAGAAAGCGCTCCTCGTCCCCCCCGAGGGCATTCGCCGTGACCGCGATCACCGGAGTATCGGTCGGCGTGACGAAGTCGAATCGCCCGCCCCCGCCCTTGCGGAAGCAACCGAGCGCCTCGACGCCGTCCATGCCCGGCATCTGGATGTCCATCAGGACGAGGTCGAAGTGTGCCTCAGTCAGCGCCCGCAGCCCCGGTACCGCGCCGCCGGCGAGCCGAACCCGCAGCCCGAGCTGGCGCAGCATCTGCGCAATGACCTCCTGGTTGACGGGATTGTCCTCGACCACCAGCACGTGGCCCTGCAGCAACGCCGCGTCGGCATCCTTGCGGCGCAGCGCGCAGACGCCGTGGATCGCCTGCCGCAGTTCCGCCTTGCGGATCGGCTTGGCGACGAAACGGTCGAAGCCGGCGAGCTGCGCCTTGCGCACGTCGTCCGGGCTGGACACGCTGGACAGCAGGATCAGCTTCATCTCGGGATGCAGCCCGCTGCCGCGCAGCGCGTGGGCCAGCCCGATGCCGTCGAGCCGCGGCATGCGCATGTCGACCAGCGCGAGATCGAAGCCGGGGTCGATGTCCGTCTCGCCGCGCAGGATCTCGAGCGCGTGCTGTCCGTCCTCGGCCGCGACCACCCGCATGCCCCAGGCCTGCAGCAGGTTGTCGATGACGATGCGGTTGGTCTCGTGGTCGTCGACCACCAGCGCGCGCAGCGGCGGCAGGTCCAGCGCGTCGGATTCGACGTCGTCCGCCTCGGCCACGGCCGGCTGCACCGGCACGCTGAACACGAAGGTGGAGCCGACGCCCGGCGCGCTGGCGACCTCGACGGACCCACCCATGAGCTGGACGAGCTGGCGCGAGATGGCCAGGCCCAGCCCGGTGCCGCCGTAGCGCCGCGACGACCCGCGCTGGCCCTGCTCGAACGCGCCGAACAGCCGTTCGCGCAGCTGCGGCTCGATGCCGATGCCGGTGTCGCGCACCGAGAAGCGCAGCACCAGCGGCCCGGGCGCGTCGGCCGGCCGCTCGCGCTGCAGTTCCACCGTGACTTCGCCGTGCTCGGTGAACTTGATGCCGTTGGCGACCAGGTTGGTCAGCACCTGGCGCAGCCGCAGCGCATCGCCGTGCACCAGCGACGGCAGCCCGGCGTGCTCGCGGAAGCTCAGCTCCAGGCCCTTCTCGTGGGCACGCGGCGCCAGCAGTTCGAGCGTGTCCTCGACCACCGCGCGCAGCGAGAAGTCGGTCGGCGCCAGCTCCAGGCCGCCGGCCTCGATCTTGGCGAAATCGAGGATCGCGTTGATGACCTCCAGCAGCGATTCGGCCGAGCGGTACACCGCCTGCGCGAAGCGCCGCTGGCGATCGTTCAGCGGCGTGCCCAGCAGCAGCTCGGTCATGCCGAGGATGCCGTTCATCGGGGTGCGGATCTCGTGGCTCATGTTGGCCATGAACTGGCTCTTCGCCTGGCTGGCGGTCTCGGCCTGCATCGCCAGCGCCTTGGCCGCGCGCGATGCCGACTCCAGCTCCTCGGCGCGGCGCGCCAGCTCGGCCTGCGACAGGCACTCGGCCTCGCGATGCTGGCGCAACCTCGCCTGCATCGTGTTGAAGGTGCGCGCCAACTGGCCGAGTTCGTCGCCGGCGACCACGTCGACCGGCGTCTCCAGCTCGCCGTCGGCGATACGCTGGGCGGCGCGGCGCAGCGCCTCTGCCTGATCGGCGGTGCGGCGGCCGAGCCCGTAGGCCACCGCGACGCCACCAGCCAGCATCAGCAGGGTCAGGCTCAGGATGGCCGCCTGGGTCCAGCTCGTCACCTGCCGGCCGCCTTCGCCGAGCAACGCGACGAAGCGCTCCTCGAGCGCCCCGAGCGAGGCCTGCAACCGGTCGATCTCGCGCTCCCAGGCCTGCAGGCGCTCCGGCGGCAGCGCGCCGCGGGCGAGGCGCTCGCGGTGGATGTCGTCGGCGAGGCGGCGCAGCTCGGCCATCTGCCGGTCGCACTCGGCCCAGACGGCCAGAGCGGCATCGAACGGGGGCGAGTGGCGCGACCAGCGCAGCAGCCACACCAGCTGCGGGCGGTCGACCGCCGCATTGCGGCCCTCGGCCAGCGCGGCGTCGACCGCAACCAGGTCGGGCTGCGGCTTGTCCATCTCGACGCGGGCGCGCTCGTCGGCGCGGCTGATGGCGAATGCCGCCATCACGCGGCGCCACTCGGCGTCGTCGCCGGAGGCCACGTAGCGCGCGAGGTGGAACACCGCCTGGTGGCGAGCCTTCGCCCATTCGCCCTGACTGGCGGTGGCCGCGCGCAGGGCCGACATCACGCGCACTGCGGCCACGTTCAGCACCACCCCGACACCGACCATCGCGACGAACAACGCGACGATCAGCATCAGGCGGCGGGCAAGCGACAGGTGGCGCAGGATTTGGCGGTCGGGGGCCGCGGTCGGTTGGTCCATCGTTCGAGGTGCGGGAGGTTTCGGCGCACGCGCCACACCGGCGCGAGGGCACCGGCGCGCAGGCGCCTTGCCGCCTACCGCTTATCGACCGGCGCACGCCCAACTTGACCGACACCCCCCATCGGTCGGGTGACATTCGCTCCTTACAATCCTTCACATGCACAGCCGAGTCGGGCGCCACGTCCCCCTTGCGAGCACCGGGAGGGGGGACGACCCGGTGTTCGGCTGGGCCGTGCGTGCCGCACCGGTCCGCGCCGCGGCGGTGGCCGTGGCGCTGACCGTGGCAGTGACCGTGCTGTCGGTCCCGGCCGCCGCCGCGGCGCATCCGCAGCGGCAGCGAAGCCGGTGTCGCCACGCTGCCGCTGGCCGCGGCCGCGCTCGGCGCGCTGCTCGGCGGCCTGCTGGTGATGGTCGGCGCGCTGGCCGCTGGCCTACCTGCGCGGCATGGCGCCGGCCGGCGCCGGCACCCGTGGTCGACGAGGCGCCCGCCGACGCGGCAAGCGCCGCCGATGCCGCCCTCGAACGCCGCCTGCTCGCGCTGCTGCCCGGGCCGCTGTGGCGCACCGACGCGGACCACCGGCTGGTGTCGATCGCCTCGCCGGCGCTGCACGGCACCGACCCGCTGCCCGCCGACGCCGCCGGACGCGAACTGTGGACGCTCTTCGACAGCGCCAGCGGCGTCGCGCTGCGCGAGCGGCTGGTGGCCCGCCAGGGCTGCGACGAACTCGAAGTGGCGATGCCGACCGCGCCCGGCCGGCCCCTGCACCGCTGGCGCCTGCGCGCAAGGCCGTGCAGCGACGCCAACGGCCGCTTTGCCGGCCACGAGGGCACGCTGTTCGCGCTGCCCGAGCCGCTGCGCATCGAGGCGCCGGCCAGCGGGCAGGCCGAGTCGTTCAGCGTGATGGTGTCGCACGACCTGCGGGCGCCGATCCGCGTGGTCGAAGGCTTCACCCGCATCCTGAAGGAGGACTACGGCCGCCTGCTCGACCGCATCGGCAATGACCACCTCGACCGCGTGCTGTCGGCGGCGGCACGCATGAACAGCATGATCGACGCGCTGCTCGCGCTGTCGCAGCTGTCGACGCGGCCGCTGGCGCAGCAGCGCGTCAACCTGTCGCAGCTCGCCGGCTACATCGCCGACGACCTGCGCCGCCAGTCGCCCGAGCGCCGGGTGCGGATGACGATCGAGCCCGACCTGCTGGTGCAGGGCGATCCGACGCTGCTGCGCGTGGTGCTCGAGAACCTGCTCGGAAACGCCTGGAAGTACTCCGGCAAGCGCCGCGACGCGCAGATTTGGTTCGGCCGCCATCCGCAGCAGCCGCAGACCTTCACGGTGCGCGACAACGGTGCCGGGTTCGACATGCGCTTCGCCGACCGGCTGTTCGGCGTGTTCCAGCGCCTGCACAGCGCGAACGATTTCCACGGCACCGGTGTCGGGCTGGCGTCGGTGCAGCGCATCGTGCGGCGCCACGGCGGCGAGGTCTGGGCCGAGTCCGAGGTCGACCGCGGCGCGAGCTTCCACTTCTCGATCGGCACCGTGCCGGAACTGCCGCTCCCGGCAACCGCGGCGCAGGACCGCACCACCGCCTGACCCTGACCCGGACCCCGGCATCGGTCCCGGTCCGGCGGCGGGCGAAGCTCAGTCCACCTGCATCGACAGCAGCTCGACCGCCTGCAGCAGGCGCTCCGCCTGCGACTCGATGGGCAGGCTTTCCTTCTCGGCCAGCCGGCGCAGCCGCTCGAACGCCGCGGCGCGCACCAGCGAATGCCGGTGCATCAGCACGCCGACGGCCATCGCGACCGCCGGCGCGAGCGGCTCGCCGGGCAGCGTGGCCGCGGCGCGCAACGCCGGTTCCGGCTTCGCGCGCGCCGGCAGGCTGGCGAAGGTGGCCTCGACCGCCGGCACGATCTGGCCGATGTCCAGCGGCTTCACGAGGTAGGCCACCGCCCCGAGCGCCCTGACCTGGCGCACCGTGTCCTCGTCGGAGAAGGCCGACAGGAACATGAACGGGATGTGGCAGTACTCGCGCAGGTAGGCGGCCACGTCGAAGCCGCTCTTGCCTTCCATCCGGATGTCCAGCAGCGCCAGATCGGGCCGCTGCTCGCGTGCGATCAGGATCGCGTCGTCGCCGTTGTCGGTATCGATCACCTCGTAGCCGGCCTGGGACAACCCGTGCGCCAGCGTCGCAAGCACCAGGCGGTCGTCATCGACCACCAGGATCTTTCCTTTGTTGTGTTCTGTCACGACCGCCCCTTTTGTCACGATTTTCGCGCAAAGCCAGGGCGTGAACCGGGCCGACTCGCGCGGCACAGGCGCCGGGCGAACTTCCGGCGAAGCCGGAGCGGCCGGAGCGCGTGGCTCAGGCCGGCGCGAGCCGGCTGATGCCCGGCGGCATCAGGGTGACGGTCGCGTGCACCTCGCTGGCCTCTTGCACCAGCGTGAAACTGGAGCTGCGCCGCGGCAGCAGCGAACGCACCAGCCCGATGCCGGTGATGCCGCTGCGGAACTTTGCAAGGTTGAAGCCCTCGGGGAGCTGGCCCGGGTTGGCGATCACGATGCGCACGCTGTCCTGCGTCGATTCCAGCCGGCAGCTGACCGGCACATCGCCGTCCGGGCGGCCGTGGCGCACCGCGTTGGACAGCAGCGCGTTGACCGTCAGCGCGATCGGGATCGACTCCGACTCGGGCAGCGCCCACAGGTGCGCCGGCCCCTCGACCGAGAGCTCGATCGGCCGCCCGAAGGCCCGCTGCACCGAACCGGTGATCGCCTCGACGACGCTCTTGATGCGCAGCGGCCCGGTGACGCCGACCTGCAGGCCGTAGACCTGCGCGATCGCCTGCACCTGGCCGATCACCGCCGAGATCGCCGACGCCACCTCGGGCTTGCGCACCGCGATCTGCTCCAGCAGCCCGGCCACGCCCTGCAGGTTGTTCTTGATGCGGTGGTGCACTTCCTTGACCAGCATCTCGCGCTGAGCGACGGCTGCCTCGTAGCGCGCCTCCTCGGCCGCGCGCTGCGTGGTCACGTCGGTGGCGACCAGCAGCAACTGGTCGGGCGCCGCGCCGGCGCCGCCGTCGGGCGCGAGCAGCGGCACGTAGCGCGCGTCCCAGACCTGCGTCTGCCCGCCGACCGCATGGCGGTACTCGCGCAGCGTGACCTGCCGGCTGTCCAGCGCGTCGCGCATGTCGCGCTCGCGCTCGGCCGACAGCTCGGGGCCGAGCACCTCGCCCGCGGTGCGGCCGACCAGTTCGTCGGCGCGGCGGCCGGCGGTGCGTGCCGCGGCGTCGTTGATCTGCACGACGCGCAGCTCGGGAGCGTCCCACAGCGTGATCGCCATCGGCGCGGTGTCGATGATGCGCTTCAGCGAGGCCTGCGCCTTCGCGGTGCTGGCCTCGGCCTGGCGCCGCCGCTCGATGTCGAGCAGCGCGTAGGTGAGCTGGCGCGACGCGCTGTCGCTGCCGGTGACCACGGCATTGCCGACGACCCAGAACTCGCGGCCGTCGCGCGCCTTCAGCCGGCACTCGAAGGTCTCGCCCTGGCCGTCGGCCCACTCCCCGAGCCGCGCCGCGCGGCGGAACGGATGCTCCGGATCGTCGGTCGCGACGGCATCGATCGGCTGGTACAGGAAGTCGGTCAGGTCGCCGCCGAACATGCGCCGCGCCGAACGGTTCATCCACTCGATGCCGCGCGCGCCGACGGTGACGATGCCCACCAGCACCGAATCGAGGATCGCGCGCGTGCGCTCGGCCTGCAGCGCGACCGCCTGCTCGGCGCGGTGGCGGTCATCGACGTTGACGTACGACGCGATCACGCCGCCGGCGATGTCGCCCTCGGTCACCAGCCGCTTGGTCACCTGCACCCACAGCAGGCGGCCGTCCTGGCGCCGCAACTGGCGTTCGCCGACGTAGCGGCCGTACTGGTGCAGCGCCAGCTCCTCGCGTGCCCAGCGGCGCTGGTGATCGGCCGCGTCGACGAACAGGCGCTCGAACGGCAGGCCGGCCAGCTCTGCCGCCGGATACCCGGTCAGTTGCGCCAGCGCGTCGTTGGCACGCTGCAGCCGGCCGTCGCGCACGAAGGCGATGCCCACGTCCGACAGCGTGAACATCAGCTCGCGGTCGCGCGCGAGGATGCCGACCTGGCGCTGCTGGTTCTTCAGGCGCGTGATGTCGGACAGCACCGCGATCGCCTCGATCGGCCCGTCCGCCGGGCCGACGCGGCGCACCGACAGCGCGTACCACTGCGGCTCGCCCGGCGCCTCGGGCGGCAGTTCCAGCTCGAACTCGGTCTCGAACAGCGTGCCCTCGCGCAGCGCCAGCAGCGTCTCGCCGGCGATGCGCTGCGCCTGCGGCGAGTGGCCGAACAGCTCCTGGATGCTGCTGCCGGCCACGTCGCGCCCGGTCAGGCCGAGCATCGACACGAAGCGGCGGTTGCAGCGCGCCAGCAGGTTGCCGCGCACGTAGGCGATGCCGGCGGTCGTGCTCTCGAGGATCGTCGTCACCTCGTGCAGCAACTGCTCGTTGCGCAACTGGTGCTGGTGCTGCTCGGTGATGTCGAGCGTGACCACCGAGGTGGTGCGCTTGCCCGAGGCCAGCGTGGCCGGCTCGACGCGCGTCAGCAGCCAGCGCAGGCCGAGTTCGGCATGGCGGATGCCGTAGCGCACCTCGGCGCGGCGGGCCTGGCGAAGCGCCTGCTGCAGCCGCTCGTATTCGGTCAGCGATTCCGGCAGCACCACGTCGCGGCCGATCGACAGCAGCGATGGCGACACGGCGTTCGCCGGCGCCGCCGGCGGTGGTGCATCGCCGCGGATCGGCGGCCCGGGCTGCATCCAGCCCGACGATTCCTGGAACGTCGCGAGGCCGACGCCGGCGGTGTCCATCAGCGCGCCGATCTGCATCTGCGCGAGGTCGCGCTCCTCCTCGATGCTGCGGTCCTCGATCACCGCCATGTAGCGGCGCTGCCCGCCCGGCGTCACGTAGCAGCGCACGATGGAGCGCAGCCGGCGCTGGCGGCCGTCGGCCTGCGTCGCCCAGCCGGCCACCGTGACCGGGCGGGAACCGGCGGCGAGATCCGCCGACGCGGCACCGTCGGCCCAGGCGAGCAGCCGCTGCAGGCTGGGGGCCGCCTCGGACAGCGTCACCGGCACCTCGCCGAGCAGCTCGTCGAAGGCCGGGTTGGTGCGCACCAGCAGGCCGGAATCGTCGAACAGCACCATGCCCAGCGGGCTCAGTTCGAACCAGTCGTCCAGCTCGCGCGCCGAACGGTCGGCGCGCTCGCGCGCCGCGTGCTCGGCGGTGTTGTCCTGCAGCACGACGAGGAAGCGCGGCCGTCCGGCGGCGTCGGGCAGCCGGGTGCGCGAGGCACGGAACCAGCGCTCGCGCCCCTCGGCGTCGATCAGCCGGCGGTCGAGCAGCGGCGCGCGGTCGTCGCCCGGGTAGCCGGGCGCTTCGGCACGCATCGCGCGGCTGGCCGGCCGGTCGTCCTCGGGCTGCAGTTCCACCGGGTCGAGGCCGATCAGCGCCTCGCGGCGGTAGCCGGTGAAGTCGAGGTAGGCCGGGTTGACGTCGACGATGCGGTAGTGCTCGTCCTGCAAGGTGGCGGGGAACGGCGATTCCCAGAACACCCGCAGCACCTCGTCGACCGCCTCGCCGCCGATGCGCCGCGGCGGCGCCGACACCGCCGGCACCGCACCGGCGACGACCTGCAGCAGCAGCGCGGCGTGCGTCGCGTCCTGCGGCTGCCAGACGAGCCGCACGCTGCGTCCGTCGGGCAGCGTCACGCGCGGCGGGCCGAGCGGCGGCGCGCGGCCGTCGGCCAGGTCGGCCAGCGAGCGCTGCACCCAGCGCAGCGCCAGGTCGCCGAACAGCGCGGAGAGCTGATCGATCGACATGCCCGGCTCGCAGGCGGCCAGGCGCAGCGCGGCGGTGTTGGCGAAGCGGATGCTGCCGTGCCGGTCGAGCAGCAGCAGCGGGTCGGACAGCGTGTCGAAGAGCTGCCGCAGCGGTGAATCGGCGCTCCAGGACGCGCTCACCGCGCCATCCCCGCGGCCCGGCGCTTTCCGCGCCGGGTCACTCGAGCTGGGCCGCTGCGGTCAAGGCGCGCAGTTCGGCCCGGTTGATCTCGACCACCGACATCATCAGCCGGTCGGCCGCCTCGCGGAAGTCGTACAGCGACTCGGCCTCGATCGCCGTGACCAGCGAGAAGTACGGATGGAACGGGCCGCCGTTCTCGGCCAGCGCCTGGTAGACCCGCTCGGGCACCGGCAGGCTCTTCAGCAGCTCGGGGAATGGCTGGCGGAACATGCGGTCGAGCAGCGAGAACACGCCGCAGATGAACATCTCGTTGCGCATCTCGTCGTCGCCCAGCGGGCGCACGAGTTCCTCCATCAGCAGCCCGCGGCGCACCGCCGCGAACATCACCGGCTTCAGGTTCGCGTCCTTGCTGGCGGTGGCCAGCAGCAGCGCCACCCAGCGCTTGAGGCGCTTGTAGCCGAGCATCATGATCGCGTGGCGGAACGAGCTGATCTCGACCGACAGCCCGAAGGCCGGCGAGTTGATGTAGCGCATCAGCTTGAATGCGAGCGACGGGTCGCGCTTGAGCGTGGATTCCAGGCGCTCGATCGGCTCCTGCTGGTCGACGCGGTGGATGAGCTCCACGATCACCTGCAGGTCGGTCTGGCCGGCCGGCTTGCCGCGCGCCGCCGCCTTGCTGATCACGTCGTCGATCGGCCAGCCGAGCACCGCCGCCGCGCCGCGGCTGAAGCTGGCCTCCATCTCGGGCACGCTGGTGACGCCGGCCTGCACGTGCGGGATGTTGCGATGCACCCCGATGGGGACGGCGTCCTCGCCGACGCGCCGGTCGTCGACCAGGTCGATGATCGAGTACTTGAAGCAGGGCAGCACCTCGCGCGGCAGCTCGCGCAGCGGCCGTCCCTTGATCAGCAGCACGCTGCCGTGGCCGTGCAGCGCGACGATCGCCGGCGCATGCGCCGGATCGCAGGCCATGAAGGCCGGGATCTCGATCATCAGGTTGGTCGACGGGCGGGTGCCCAGCAGGTCCTGCAGCAGCGTCTCGCTGGCGACGTTCAGCGAGGCCCGTGCACCATCGGCGGGCCAGACCGCGGCCACCGCCGCCAGGAGCTGGCCGGCATCGAGCACCGCATCGGGGCGCAGCGGGAAGACGGTGAGCCGCGTCGCGATGACGGAGCGGTTCCGGTCGATGAGCGGTGAATAGCCGAGCGCGACCTGACCGAGGATGGCATCACTCACGTTGGATCCTTGCGTATGCGCCGATCGGCGGCATGGGGCGCCGTGCGGCGCCGGCGCGATGCGCCGATCAGGCGCCGAGGTACTGGAACAGCGAAAGCTTCTGCACCATCGAGTACGACTTGAGAGCCGCATCGTAGCCGCTTTGCTTGTTCTGGAAGTCGGACAAGGCCTGCACCATGTCGAGATCCTCGGCGTTCGAGCGCTCGGTCTGCGCCTTCAGCTTCATCGAGTCGAAACGCGTGTTGGTGCCGTCGATGCGGTTCAGCGTCTCGCCCACCTGCGCCCGCGCCGATTGCAGCCGCGACATCGACGCATCGATGTCGCGCAGGCTGTCGACGTTGCCCTGCGCGATCTGCGCGGTGCTGCGGGCCGGCGTGGCCAGGTCGCGCACTGCCTTGTCGATCGTGTCGAAGACGCTCAGCGTCGGCGTCGACGGCGCGATCTCGAAGGTATCGTCCTGCGCCGGCTTGCCGCTGATCATGAACGACATGCCGTCGACCTCGATCGACTTGCCGGCCTGGAACGGCACGTCGGCCTGCGCGGTGGCGGCGCCGTCCTTGAGCACGCTGTAGGTGGTGGTGCCGCCGCTGACGTTGAATTGCAGCGTGTAGGTCGAGCCGGTCAGCGCCGACGGGTCGGTGACGCCACCGCTGTCGATCCAGGCGCTGCCGGTGCTGGTGACGGCGCGCGTCTCGAACACGCCGTTGCCGGTGCGCGCCGACAGCCAGGTGGCGCTGCCGTCGAGCGTCATTGGCAGCTCTTCGGTGCCGGCCACGCGCGTCTGGCCGCCGGTGCCGCGGAACTGCACGCCGCCCGGCGCGTCGACGAACGGCGGCTGGGTCGAGCCCTGGCCGCCGAACAGGTAGCCGCCGGCGCCGTCGGAGCGGTTGGCGATCGACAGGAGCTGCTGGCGGATCGCCTGCAACTGGTCGGACACGTTCTTGCGCTCGGCGTCGCTGTAGCTGGCATTGCCGGCGGAGACGATGGCCTCGCGCGCCTGCTGCAGCAGTTCGCCGGCGTCGCCGAGCGCGCCTTCGGTCTGCGACATCTGCACCTGGCTGGCGTCCACGGCGCGCTTGTCCGCGACGATGCGCTGCTCGGTCGCCAGCGCGCGCTCGGCGCGGCCGGCGGCGGTGGGGTCGTCGCTGGCGCGGGTCACGCGCTTGCCGCTCGTCAGCCGCGCCTGCGCGTCGGTCAGTTCGCCCTGCCGGCGCACCAGGTTGTCGAGACCGGTTTCGTAGACGTTGGAGGTGCTGACGCGGGTCATGGTCGTGTCCGTGGGGAGTCCTGCGGAGTCGTGCGCAATCAGTGCGAGGTGGCCTGCAGCAGCGTGTCGAACACCGACTGCGCCACCTGCAGCATCTTGGCCGCCGCCTGGTAGCTCTGCTGGAACTGGATCAGGCGGGCGGCTTCCTCGTCGAGGTTGACGCCCGACTGCTCGCTGCGCGCGCTCTCCGCCTCGGTGGCGACGGCAGAGGAGATGTCGGCCGTGGTCTTGGCGCTCTGCACGCGCACGCCGATGTCGGACATCGCGCTCGCATAGGCATCGGTGATCGTCTCGCCCGGGCGCACGCTGCCGTTGCCCAGGTCCTGCGCGCCGACCAGGAGCGCATCGCGCAGATCGGTCATCGCCCGCGCGTTGCCGTTGCTGGCCGCCGGGAAGGCCGTCTTCGCGACGCTCACGGTGTCGCCGTTGCGGGGCACGCCGTTCAGGCTCAGCGACCAGCCGTTCAGCTCGATCGGCTGGCCCGCCTTCCAGCTGCCGTTGCCGCTGCTCATCAGCGCGTTGGTCGACGGGTCGCGCTGCTCCCAGGCGAAGTCGCCGCTGTCGGAGTTGAAGCTGATCGTGGTGGTCAGGCTGAAATCGGCGGTGGTGCTGGTCGCGTGCACCTGGTCGATCGTCGCCGTGCCGGTGTTGCCGCTGCCGACGGTGGCGGTGACGGGCGCCGCGGCGGCGATGCCGGTCGGGTCCTCGAGCACGCGCCGCATCGCGGCGGCGGCACCGCCGACCGGCTGCAGCAGGAAGCGGTCGCCCGCCGCGGGCGCCGGCGAGGCCACGTCGACGCGGAAGCCGTCGACCACGTCACCGGGCGCGATCGAGCGCTGCTGGCCGTCGGACAGCCGCGTCAGCAGGTACTGGCCGGCGTTGGCCGGGTCGCTGCGCAGTTCGTAGTCGCTCGCCTGGAGCCGGCTCGGGTCGACCACCGTCATGCCGACCGACGAGACGCGCTTGCCGCCGGCGTCGACATAGGACGCCAGCGGGTTGCCGTCGGCGGCGAGCGCGTTGCGGGTGGACGGCCGCACGCTGGTGGCGTCGACGCTGAAGATCGGCACGCCGGCGCGCGCCGGCTGCCCCTGGTCGAGGCCGAGCGCCTGCTGCTGGTTGACCGCGCCGGACAACGCACTCGCCATCTGGCCGAGCAGGTTGCGCGCGTCGGTGAGGTCCTCGTTCTGGAAGCGCAGCAGGCCGGCCATCGACCCGCCGGTGAAGACGCCGTCGTCGAGCTGGATCTTGCCGGCGGCCGTGTCGGTGCCCACGTGCACCTTCTGGCTGTCGTAGACGTCCGGCATCGCGACCAGCTTGGTGACTTCCACGCCGAGCACCAGCGGCTGGCCGCCGCCGATGAAGACGTTGACGCTGCCGTCGTCGGCCGGCACGGTGCTGACCTGCGCGTACTGGCTGATCTCGCTGATGAGCTGGTCACGCTGGTCGAGCAGGTCGTTCGGCTGGTGGGCCAGGCCCTTCATGCCGGCGATGCGGTCGTTGATCTGCGCCACGCGCTGCGCCAGGTCGTTCAGCGAGCCGATCGACGACTTCAGGTCCGCGGTGACGCCCTGCTGGATGCTGCCGATCTGGCGGCCGGCGTCGGAGAAGCGCGCGGCCAGGTCGGCGGCGTCGGACAGCACGACCTGCCGCGCTGACGCGTCCTGCGGGTTGTTGGCCACGTCGACGAAGGCGTTCAGGAACTGGCCGGCGGCGTAGCCGACGCCGGATTCGCCGGTGTCGAACACCTTCTCCAGGTTCGAGAGCTGGCTCGACCGCGCCTCGTCGGCGGCCGCCACCGAGCGCGAGCTGACCGCCTCGCGGGTCAGGAAATCGCTGTGCGCGCGCGCCACCGTCGTGACATTGACGCCCTTGCCGAAGAAGCCGGCGCCGGTGAACTGCCCGCCGGCCGTCTCCAGCTCGACGCTCTGGCGCGAGTAGCCCTTGGTGCTGGCATTGGCGATGTTGTTGCCGGTGGCCTGCAGCGCGGCGTAGTTGGCGGCCATCGCCCGCACGCCCAGGTTCATCAGTGCGGAAACGCTCACGTCGACACTCCAGGGCGTCCGTCGATGGTCCGGCGCGCGCGGGGCGCCGGGAGGGTGGGGCGAAGCTTGGTCACACGGTCACCCGGTTCAGGCGATGCTGCGCTGCAGGCGCAGCGTGGTGTTGATCACGCGCGTCAGCTTGTCGGCATAGGCCGGGTCGGTCGCGTAGCCGGCGCGCTGCAGCCCCTTGGCGAAGCCTTCGGCGCTGCCGGCGCTGGCGACGACGCCGGCATAGCGCGGGCTGTCCTTCATCAGGCGCGCGTAGTCGCTGAACGACTCGGCGTAGGAGCCGTAGGCGCGGAACTTGGCGGTGACGCGGCGCGCCTCGCCGTTGACGTACTCGGTGGTCGCGACCTCGGCGACCGGCCCTTTCCAGTTGGGGCCCGCCTTGATGCCGAACACGTTGTACGACGGCGACCCATCGGCGTTGCGGATCTCGCGCTTTCCCCAGCCGGATTCGTGTGCCGCCTGGGCGACCATGAAGGTCGCCGGGATGCCGGTCTGCGCCTCCGCGGCCTTCGCCGCCTCGCCGTGCTTCGCGAGGAACTCGGCCTGGCGCTGGGCGACGCTGCCGGCCGGCGCGCCTGACGTGGCCGCGGGCGCCCCCGCGGCCGACGCCGGTGCCAGCACGTTCAGCGCGCGGCGGGTGTCGGCATCGCCGGCGAGCATCGCGCTGGGCGACGCAGCGCCCATCTGGCGTTCGAGCTGCTTGGCGATCGCGTCGCTCAGCCCGCCCTTCAGGCCGGTCATCTTGGCCGCCCACTGGCTGTCGAGCATCTCGCTGCCGAGCTGCGTGCCCGAGTTCTCGAGCATGCCCGACGACATCGTGGCCTGGCGCATGCTCTTGAGCAGCTCCTGCATGAACATCGCCTCGAACTGCTTGGCCGCGTCCTTGATCGCGCCTTTCGGGTCGGCAGCGACCTTCGAGCGGACCGAGCCGACCGAACTGCCGAGACCGGGCAGGCCACCCGACGAGCCGGCGGGGAACAGGTCCATCAGATCACCTCCAGCTCGGCATTCAGCGCACCGGCGGACTTCATCGCCTGCAGGATCGCGAGCAGGTCCTGCGGCGTGGCGCCCAGCGTGTTCAGCGCCTTGACGACGTCCGCCAGCCGGGCACCGGCCGGCAGCGCGATCAGCGAACCGCCCTGCTGCGTGATCGCGATGTCGGCCTTCTCGCCGACCACGGTCTGGCCGCCGGTGGACAGCGCGTTCGGCTGGCTCACCACCGGCGTCGAGTTGATCGTCACCGACAGGTTGCCGTGCGCCACCGCGCAGGCCTGCAGCGTGACCGCCTGGTTCATCACCACCGAGCCGGTGCGCGCGTTGATCACGACGCGGGCCGCCGGCGAGGCGAGCTCGACGTTCAGGTTCTCGATGTCGGCCATGAAGGCGACCCGCGCATCCGGCGAGGCCGGCATGCGCACCCGCACCACGCGGCCGTCGACCGCCTGCGCCAGGCCGTCGCCCATGCGCGCGTTGATCGCCTTGGCCACCTCGCGCGCGGTGTTGAAGTCGCTGGAGTTCAGGTCGAGCTGCAGCGCGTCGCCCTGGTTCAGCGGCGTCGGCACCGAGCGCTCGACGGTCGCGCCCTCGGGCACGCGGCCGGCGCTCAGGTGGTTGATCTGGACCTTGGAGCCGCCGGCCGAGGCGCCGGCGCCGCCGACGATCAGGTTGCCTTGCGCCAGCGCGTAGATCTGCCCGTCGGCACCCTTGAGCGGCGTGGCGATCAGCGTGCCGCCGCGCAGGCTCTTGGCGTTGCCGAGCGAGGAGACGTTGACATCGATCGTCTGCCCCGGCTGGGCGAAGGGCGGGAGCTGCGCCGTCACCATCACCGCGGCCACGTTCTTGAGCTGCATGCTGGTGCCGGCCGGCACGGTGACGCCCATCTGCTGCAGCATCGCCTGCAGGCTCTGGGTGGTGAACGGGGTGGAGGTGGTCTGGTCGCCGGTGCCGTCGAGGCCCACGACCAGGCCGTAGCCGACCAGCGGGTTGCTGCGCACGCCCTGAACGGTGGCCACTTCCTTCAGGCGCAGCGCGTGCGCCGGGGCGGGCCACCACAGCGCGGCGCTCGCCAGGAAGAGCGTGGTCGCCAGCGCGTAGCGCAACAGTCGGTCGGTGGTGTTCATGTCGGAAACATCCTCGTGTTCCCGATTCTTTGCGGCTCTAGAGCGGCAGAACGTTCAACAAGAAGCGCGCCAGCCAGCCTATTCCCTGGGCCTCGGCCTGCTGGCCGCGGCCGCGGTTCTCGATGCGCACGTTGGCGATCTGCGCCGACTGCACGGTGTTGCCGGGCTGGATCGCCCGCGGGTCGACCTGGCCCGAGAAGCGCAGCACGTCGACGTTGTGGTTGACGCCGATCTGCTTTTCGCCGGCTACCAGCAGGTGGCCGTTCGGCAGCACCTCGACCACCGTGGCGGTGATGGTGCCGGAGAAGTCGTTGCTGTTCTCGGTGCTGCCCTTGCCGGCGAAGGTGTTGCTCGAGCTGCCGGTGGCGCTGGCGCGGCCGTTGATGAACGAATTGGGCGACAGGCCGGGCAATGCGCTCAGGCCGGCGTCGATCTTGCCGCTCTTGTCGACCGAGCTGGTGCTCTTCTGCGTGGCGCTGACCTTCTCGACGATCTGCACCGTCAGCGTGTCGCCGACGAGGCGCGCCCGATGGTCCTCGAACAGCGGCCGGTACTGGCCGGACTGGAAGATCGCGCCGTTGCTGACCACGGGCACCACCAGCGGCTGCGGCCGCATGGCGGTGGGGCCGGCGATGTCGACCGGCGGCGGCTGGTTCAGCGTCTGGCAGCCGCTGAGGGCGGCGATCGCGGCCCATGCCGCGGCGGCAGCCGGTGCGGCGCGCAGGCGCCGGGCGAAGGACTCGCTCATTTGAACCTCACGCAGTCAACGGTCAGAGCTGGCCCAGGCGCGCCAGCATCTGGTCGGAGGTCTGGATTGCCTTGGAGTTGAGTTCGTAGGCGCGCTGGGTCTGGATCATCGACACCAGCTCCTCGACCACGTTGACGTTCGACGTCTCGACGAAACCCTGCTTGACCATCCCCAGCCCGTTCTGCCCCGGCGTGCCGGTGGTGGCGGTGCCGGAAGCGGCGGTCTCGGCGAACAGGTTCTGGCCCTTCGGGTCGAGCCCGGCCGGGTTGACGAAGCTCGCGATCTGCAACTGGCCGACCGCCTGCGGCGTCGCCTGGCCGGGCAGCGTGACGCTGACGCTGCCGTCGGTGCCGATCGTCACGCTCTGCGCGGTGGACGGGATCGTGATGCCCGGCTGCACCTGGTAGCCGTTGTTCGTCACGAGCTGGCCCTGGGCGTTGACCTGGAACGAGCCGTCGCGGGTGTAGCCGGTGGTGCCGTCGGGCATCTGCACCTCGAAGAAGCCGTTGCCGAGCACCGCCACGTCGAGCGAGTTGCCGGACTGCTGCAGGTTGCCCTGGGTGAAGTTGCGCGAGGTCGCGACCGCGCGCGTGCCCAGGCCGAGCTGCAGGCCGGTCGGCAGCGTGGTCTGGTCGGTGCTGTTCGCGCCGGACTGCCGCAGGTTCTGGTACATCAGGTCCTCGAACACCGCGTGCGCCTTCTTGAAGCCGTTGGTCGAGACGTTGGCGAGGTTGTGCGAGATGGTGTCCAGCTGGGTCTGCTGGGCTTCCATGCCGGTCTTGGAAATCCACAGGGAGCGCATCATGGTGCGTGTTCCTCGTCGTTGTGTCGCGGGCCGGGGGTGTATCGGGCGGAGCGTCGGGAAGCGCCGGTCAGCTCGCCGACAGAAGCTGCTGCGCGGCCTTGTCGTCGCTCTCGGCCGTCTGCATCGCCTTGATCTGCGACTCGAACTGGCGCGCCGCCGAGATCATCGCGACCATCGTCTCGACCGCGCTGACGTTCGAGCTCTCCAGCGCGCCGTCCTGCACGCGGGCGTTGGCGTCGGCCGGCAGGTCGCCGTCGGCGCCGCGGAACAGGCCGTCGCTGCCGCGCTGCAGCGGCGCCTCCGGCGTCACCAGCTTGAGCTTGCCGACGGCGCTGCTGGTGCCGTTGGCGGCCCGCGCGCTGACGGTGCCGTCGCCGCCGATGCTGACCGCGGTGTTCGGCGGCACCTGGATCGGGCCGCCGTCGCCGAGCACGGTCAGGCCGTTCATCAGCGTCAGCGTGCCGTCGGGCGTCACGTCGAGCGCGCCGGCACGGGTGTAGGCCTCGGTGCCGTCGAGCCCCTGCACGGCGAGCCAGGCGTTGCCCTTCATCGCCACGTCGAGGTTGCGTCCGGTGGCGTTGATCGGGCCCGGCGCGTCGTTGTGCGCCGGCGTGGTCTCGAGCGCGAACACGCGGGTGCTCGCGCCGCTGCCCTCGACCGGCACCGCGCGGAAGGCCTGCAGCTCGGCGCGGAAGCCGTTGGTCGAGACGTTGGCGAGGTTGTTCGCCAGCGTGTCCTGGCGCTGCATCGTCGCCTTCGCGCCGGTCATCGACAGGTAGATCATGCGGTCCATCGCGCGCCCTCGTGCCGGTCAGCGTCGGGTTCGGTCAGCGCAGGTTGACCAGCGTCTGCAGCAACTGGTCCTGCGTCTTGATCGTCTGCGCATTGGCCTGGTAGACGCGCTGCGCGGTGATCATGTTGACCAGCTCGCCGGTCAGGTCGACGTTGGATTCCTCCAGCGCGCCGGCCTGCAGCGAGCCGAGGTTGCCGTCGGTCGGCGTGCCGACCACGGGCTCGCCTGACGCATAGGTGCGCGTCCACAGGTTGCCGCCGAGCGACTGCAGGCCCTGCGGGTTGCGGAAGTTGGCGATCTCGATCTGGCCGGCCGGCTTGGTCTGGCCGTTCGAGTAGCGGGCGGTGACGGTGCCGTTGTCCTCGAAGTTGATGCCGGTGAGCTGTCCCGGCGCATAGCCGTTCTGCGACAGGTCGGTGGTGCCCGACTTGGAACCGGTCTGGCGCATGCTGCTGACGTCGATCGTCACGCCGGTGATCGCCAGGCTGGTCTTGCCGTCGACGGTGCTGGTGGTCGCGGGAATGTCGACCACAAGGGGCGACGGCGACACGGTGGGCCCGGCATTCGGGCCGTTGAAGGTCAGCGTCGCCGAGGCGGCCGGGTTGTTGCTGCCGTCGAGCGCCAGCGGCGTGCCGTTGGCGGAGGCATAGACGTTCCAGTTGTCGCTGGCCGACTTCTGGAAGAAGTACTTCAGCGAAACGGCCTGGCCATTGGCGTCGTAGACGGTGTTCGAGGTCGAGTAGTTGTAGGTCGAGCTGTCGTTGAAGTCGATCAGCGGCGAACTCGCCGGCGTCTTGACCGCGGCGCCGGAGTCGAGATTGACCTCCATGTCGATCTTGCTCGTCGCCACCGGCGCCAGGCCGCCGGTGGGCATGCGCAGCGGCACCGCCTGCCCCGACTGCACGACGCCCGCCGCGTCCGCGGCGTAGCCCAGCAGCTTGTCGCCGCCGCCGTTGACGACGTAGCCGTCGCGGTCGACCTTGAACTGGCCGTTGCGGGTGTAGAGCAACTGGCCCTGCGTGTCCTTGACCTGGAAGAAGCCGGCGCCGTTGATCGCCAGGTCCATCGGGTTCTCGGTCGTCGAGATGTTGCCCTGCGTGAACTGCTGCGCCACCGTCTCGAGGTTGACGCCGATGCCGATCTGGCTGCCGCCCGCACCGTTCAGCGCCGTCGCGTACATGTCGGAGAACTCCGCCCGCGAGGCTTTCGAGCCATAGGTGTTGGCGTTGGCGATGTTGTTGCCGATCACTTCCAGGTTCTTGCTGGAGGCGGTGAGACCGGAGAGACCTTGCTGGAAGCTCATGGCGTGTCCTTGCGGGAATGGGGCTGCGGGAAAAGGGAAACGGCGTGGGCGTGTGCGCCGCGGATCAGTTGAAGGCCTTGACCTTGTCGTAGGCGACGCTGCCCGAGCGTTCGAGCTCGAGCGTCATCGAACCGCCGCTGGTGCTGACGGCGGTGACGGTGTCGCGCATCAGCGCGGTGGTGGTGACGGGGTTGGCACCGCTGGTGGCGGTGATGCGGAAGCTCATCGTCGCGGCGTCGGAACCCGACTTCGACGGGTCCCAGTCGAAGCTGTGGCGGCCGGCGTCCTGCGCGCCGAGCTGCAGCGTGTCGACCACGTGGCCGCCGGCGTTCAGTACCTCGACCTTGACCGCGTCGGCGGCGCCGTCCATCTCGAATCCGCCCTGGGCCACGTTGTTGACCACGTCGAGCTTGTTGCCGGGCACGATCACGTCGCGGCCGACCAGTGTGGCGCCCTGCAGCGCCTGCATCTGCACGAACTGGGTCGACAGGCCGGCCACCGTGCCGTTGAGCTTCTCGATGCCGCTGACGGTGTTGATCTGCGCCATCTGCGTCGTCACCTGGGCGTTGTCCATCGGGTTCAACGGGTCCTGGTTCTGCATCTGCGCAACCAGCAGCTTGAGGAAGCGATCGGAGGTCGCCGCCGCGGTGTTGGTGTCGTTCGCCGACGCGGTGGTGCTGCCGGTGGCGGAGCTGAGGGCGGAGATGGTCATCGGTGGGCCTGTGGGTGCGCGCGGACGGTGGGGGCGGTGCGGTGGGCGGCGCAGCCGCGCGTCACGACTGGCCGAGCTGCAGCGTCTTCAGCAGCAGCGTCTTGGCGGTGTTCATGACTTCGACGTTGTTCTGGTACGAGCGCGAGGCGGAGATCATGTTGACCATCTCCTCGACCGGATTGACGTTGCTGTAGGTGACGTAGCCGTCGGCATCGGCGCCCGGGTGCTTGGGGTCGTGCACGCGGCGGCCGGGCGTCTGGTCTTCGGTGATCGTGCTGACGGTCACGCCGGCCGAGGTGGCGTCCTGCGTCGCGACGCCGGTACGGCCCATCAGCTCGGTGCGGAAGGTGACCTGCCGCGCCTTGTAGGCCTGCCCGTCCGGGCCGGCGATCGTGTCGGCGTTCGCCAGGTTGGAGGCAACGACGTTCAGCCGCTGGCTCTGCGCACTGATCGCGCTGCCGGAGACGGTAAAGATGTCCAGCATGCTCATGATGCCCCCTCGTCCGACGGGTACGTCGGCCGATCCCCCGGGGGGATGCGGGCCGGCTCGGGAGCGGCCCGGCGCTCGGCCCGCCGGTGCACTTGCGACTCAGGGTCTTTCATTCACGGCTCCCGTCAGCTCACTGGCCCTTGATCGCGTCGAGCATCGTGCGCACGCTGCCGTTGATGAAACGCAGCGTGGCTTCGTACTTGACGGAGTTGTCGGCGAAGCTCGCGCGTTCGCGGTCCATGTCGACGGTGTTCTGGTCGAGGCTGGTCTGGCTGGCGGTGGCGTAGACCAGGTCGGGCCGGACGCTGCCGTCGCTGCCGGCGCCGCTGCGGCCGAGGTGGCCGGCGCGGGTCGTCGCGAGGGCCGTCGGCGATGCGGCCTGGCCGGTGGCCTCGCGCAGGGCGCGGGCGAAGTCCATGTCGCGCGCCACGTAGCCCGGCGTGTCGGCGTTGGCGATGTTGCTGGCGATCAGGCGTTGCCGCTCGGCACGCAAGCTGAGCGCCTGGGCCTGGAAGTCGAGACCTTGGGTCAAGCGGGTCATCGGGGGCCTTTCCGAGTCGGCGCGGGTTGGTGTCGATAGATACCGCCTCGTCCGCCTCTTACGGTGGTTGGACCATTGTGGAAGTCGAGGCGCCGAACATGAGCGCGAAAAGGCGGCGCAAGGCGGCGCATTTCGAGTCACCGGCGCGTGAGCCGCTCGCCCAGCATGTCGTTCGTGAAGAAGCTTCTGCCTTGGTGCGCCGCCGCTCTGGCCTGGGCGCTCGGACTCGTGATGTCGGCCGCACAGGCGTTGGCGCCAAGCGGGTCCGACGGCGCGCCGGCGGGCGATGCGATGCTGGCCGAGCGCGTGCAACAACTCGCACACGAAGCCGTACGCCGCAGCGCAGCCGACATGCGCGTGCAGATCGAGGTCGGCCATCTCGATCCGCGTTTGAAGCTGGCCCCCTGCGCACGCATCACGCCCTTCGTTCCCACCGGCGCCAGGCTGTGGGGCGCCACACGCGTGGGGCTGCGCTGCGACGATGGCGCGCGCTGGAGTGTCTACCTGCCGATCCGCGTGAAGGTGTTCGCGCCGGCACTCGTGCTGGCGCAGGCGCTGCCGGCCGGCACGGTGATAGCAGCCGCGCACCTGACGCGCGCCGAGATCGACCTGGCCGCCGCGCCGGACACGGCGTTGCAGCGCGAGAGTCTGGCACTCGGCCGTATCCTGAGTCGGCCGCTGCCCGCGGGCGCAACGCTGCGCCAGGGCGATCTGCGTGCCCGCCAGTGGTTCGCCGCCGGCGACACCGTGCGCATCGTCGCGCGCGGGCCGGGATATCAGGCGGTGTCGGAAGGCCAGGCGCTCGGGCCTGGGCTCGATGGCCAGAACGCCCGTGTACGCACCGAAACTGGGCGCATCGTCACCGGGCGGGCCAGCGGGCCGCGCCAGATGGACTTGACGCTGTGAGCGCGCATGGCCGTTCCAAAGCGCTCACACCGGAGCCCTTCATGGGCGGAGGTTGCCTGATGTGCGCCTTGGTTACAAAGCGTCGGAATCACCCCTTATTGCGGGGTTCGAAGCCGAAAATCATGGCCAACACTCAAGTTCCCGGCGGTCTGCGCCGATAGGCACCTATGACGCAGGTGCGTGTCGCCGTACCGTGGAGTCCATCATGAAGATCGGTCCTCTCGACAGCAAGGCAGCCATCAACAGCGCGAACGCCGAGCGCAAATCGGTCGTGGGCGCGAATGCCCAGGCCGCGCGCCCCGAACCGAGCGCCAAGGTCGAGCTGTCGCCGGCGGCCAGCCTGATCGCGAAGGCCGAGGCCGACGGCAGCTTCGACGCGCAGAAGGTCGATCGCCTGGCCGCGGCCATTCGCAACGGCAGCTTCCAGGTCGACGCCGACGCCATTGCCGACAAGCTGATCGCGCAGGCGCAGGAGATGCTCGGCCGCACGCCGCAGTAGGACCGCCAGCGATGTCCGCCAGCGCCGTACGCCTCGCGGCTTCGACTTCCGCAGCCGTTGTCGCCCCCGACCCGCGCAGCGAACTCGAACCCGTGTTGCTGCGCGTGGAGCAGCGACTGCAGGATCTGCAGGGCTCGCTGGCCGCGCGCGACATGCCTTGCCTGGAACTGCACGCCGCCGAACTGCATCGCGCACTGGGTGTTGCCGTGCAGCAGTTCGTCCAGGCGGCGCGCCGCGGCGGTGTGCCGCCCGACCTGCGCCAACGTCTCGCGCAGGCCGGCGCGCAGATCGCGGCTCAACGCGATGCGCTCGCCCGTGCCACCGCGGCCATGGACCGTGCGCTCGACGTGCTGATGCCCGGCCTGGGCCAGACCCCCGCGCTGTACTCGGCGCAGGGTGCGCACGAACCGCGCTCGAGCGGCGCGTCGCTGCAAGCTTGAAGCCCCTAAGGCTCGCACCCGCGAGTCCCTGAATCGTCATGCGCGCTTCGCGCGGCGATTGCCAGTGCCGAGCACGTGTGCAAACATGTGACAATCGCAACGAGGGGACAGGTTGCGGCGCATCGGAAACAGGGCTTTGGCAAGAGACAGCCGGTCGAGTCGAAGCAGTACCAGACCGTCACGCAGCACCCGCAGCGGGCTCGAGACGGTGCCCTGGCCGCACACCTCGCCAGCCGAGTCGATCCGCCCCGTGACCTCGCGCCGCATCCGGCGCCTGTCGTTCGTGTTGCTGCTCACCGGCGCCGTGGCGCTGGTGGTCGCACTGGCCGCACTGGTGCCGCTGCTGGCCGGAACCGATTTGTCGGCCGCCGCACGCGAGCGGTTGTTGATGTTGATGTTCCCCTCGGCACTGGGCGTCGGCGCCCTGGCCGGCTTGGCCATCGTGCAATGGCGCGCGCGGCGCCTGGCCGCCGACACGCTGCGCAGCTCCGCGCGGGAGTTGCAGCGCGGCGCCTGGCGCTCGGCAGTGAACCGCATGCGCGAGGAACCCCCGGCGGAACCCTCGGCCTTCGGCGATCTGGCCAACCAGGTCGAAGGCGTCATGGGCGAGTCCGAACGGCGCTGGCAGGCGCGCGTGGAGCTGTCGTCCGAGTGGTACTGGGAGACCGACGAGCGTCATCGCCTGTCGACCTTGTCGGCCGAGGCACCGATGGTGAAGCCGGCCGATCGTGCGCTGGGCGATCTGCTCGGTCGCCGTCACGACGAGCTGGGTTTCGTGCATCCGCCGGCCGGCGGCTGGGCGGCGTTCAACCAGATGCTCGAGCGGCACGAGAGTTTTCGCGAGCAGGAGTTCGAGGTCGACGGCCTGGCGGGCCGCGCCAGGGGCGGGGTGGCGCTGTCGGGCCGCGCGCGATATCACCGCGACGGACGTTTCTCCGGCTACGAGGGCGTCGGCCGAGACATCACGGCACACAAGGAAGCCTATCGGCGGCTGCAGGCGAGCGAGCAGCGCTACGCGGTGCTGGCCGGCCTGTCGGCCGACTGGTACTGGGCCACCGACGCCGAGCATCGGTTCATCGACGAGGACAGCGAATTGCATCGTCGGTTCGGCGCGCTGGCCGATGCCATCGTCGGCCGCACGCGCTGGGAGGTCTATGCCGATGCGCTACCCGAGGCCCAGTGGCGCGCCCACCGGGCCGACATGGAGGCCGGCCGCCCGTTCCAGGGTCTGGAATTCCTGGTCAAGCGACCCGACGGCACGCAGATGTGGGTCTCGGTGGCGGGCGCACCACGCCACGACGACAGCGGCCGCTTCATCGGCTATCACGGCGTCGGCCGCGACATCACGCTGCGCAAGAAGGCCGAGCAGATGCTGATGCTGCACAACCGCCAGCTGCAATCCGCGGTGGCCACTCGGACCAAAGAGCTCGAGTACGCCAATCGCGACCTCGAGGCCTTCTCGCGTCACCTGGCGCATGAACTGCGCACGCCGATCGCCAACGTGCAAGGCCTGGCCGAGCTGCTGCGTCGCCGCCTCGGCGCACAGATCCAGCCTGAACACGACGAACTGCTCGACCTGCAGATCCGCGCCGCTCAGGACATGATCGGCACCCTCGAGGCCTTGCTGGCGCTGGCCCGCTCGTCGAGCGAGGCGATCCAGCGCGACGACATCGACCTCAGCCAGTTGGCCCAGGAGGTGATCGCGACGCTGCCCGCCATCGAGCGCGCGGCGCCGGTGCGTTGGGAGATCGAGCCCGGCCTGCGCGTATGGGCCAGCGAGTCGCAGATGCGCCTCGTGCTCGCCAACCTGCTGGGCAATGCAGCGAAGTTCACGCGGCGCGTCGCCGAGCCGGTGGTGAGCCTGAGCGGCGTGCTCGGTGCCGGTGGACAGTTCGTGGTCCAGGTACGCGACAACGGGGCCGGTTTCGACGCGTCGCGCGCGTCGGCGCTGTTCCAGCCCTTCCATCGCCTGCATCGCGACGACGAGTTTCAGGGTACCGGCATCGGCCTGACGATCGTGCAGCGCATCGTGCAGCGCCATGGCGGCACCATCCGGGCCACCGGCGAGGTCGGTCGTGGCGCCAGCTTCGAATTCAGCCTTGGTCAGCGCGAAGGCCTCCAGGCCCAGGCGCCAATGCCCGACGTGTCGCAGCCGCAGCCATTCGACTCCACGATCGCCCCGCCGCGCGAACTCGCGGCCTGAGCCTGATCAGAACTTGTACGCCAGCCGGATGCCGCCCCAATGGCGCCCGGCCACGGTGATCGGCGCAGCCGCTTCCTTCAGCAGCACGAACTGGCCGCCGCCCATGTCGCGGCGATAGGTCTGCAGCAGGAACGGCTTGGTGTTGCGTGCCGAGGCCAGGCCCGTGCGGTCGTTGAAGATGCGGCGGTTGCGGCAGTTGGCGGTGTTCCACACCACGTCGCCGATGCGCTGCGAATGGTTGTACTTCTGGTTGTGGCAGGCAATGTAGCCGTTGCGGTCGGCCGCGATGCAGAACACCATCTGCGGGTCGAACTGCAGCATCGGCTCCTGCACCTGCGGGAACAGCCGATCGGCCAGCGGCGCAAAGCGGGTGGTGTGCTGCTGCGGGTTGGTGCCTTCCACCGGCACATAGTGCTCGTCGAACAGATCGGCCGCATTGATGCGGCCGCGCGCGAGCGCCTCCTCGAGCAGATCGGCGATGCGCTGCGCCGCCTGCTGGGCCGCGCCGATGAACCGGGTGTCGCCGGTCTCGATGCCGCAGGCGGCCGTCACCTCGATCAGCCGCTCCGACATGCGCAGGAACGACTCGGTGCGTTCGAGCGTGGACGACAACGTGCGGTGGGTGCCGGCCATCTCGCCCTCGATGCGGCCCATCTGCGCCTCGAGCCCGGTGCATTGCTCCCGGCTCTGCGCCGCCGCGCCGCGCATGCGCTCGACGCCCTGCACCAGCTCGCCCAGGGCCACGTGCACCTGGCCCTGGGGTTGCTGCGCGTCCTGTCGCTGGATGTCGCGCGCCAGCGCACCGATGCGTTCGTCGAGCCGCCCCACGGTGCCCATGATCTGGCGCGACGACTCGTCGACCTTGCCGGCCAGGTCCTTCACGGCGTCGGCCACGACCGCGAAGCCGCGGCCGGCCTCGCCGGCACGCTTGGCCTCGACCGAGGCATTGAAGGCCACCAGACGCGTCTGCATCGCGATCTGCGTGATCTGACGGGCGGCGCGCGACACCTCGCGCAAGGTGTCGACGATGCCGCCCACCTCATGGCCCACGGCGTCGACGGCGTCGCGTGCGCGCTCGACCGCCGCCGTGCTTTGAGCCGCCTCGTCGGCGATGGCCAGCTGGCCGCGCGTGACGTCGCCCAGCTGCCGCGCCAACGCACGCAGCGCCTCGGCCTGCTGTGACGCAGCCTTGATCGAATCGTCGATCGCGCCGCGCGCCTCGGCGGCATCGCGTCCGAGGTTCGACGCCTCGCGGCTGATGCCGACGATCAGCTCGCGCGGATCGGGGCCGGCGGCGGCGGCGGTCTGCACATCGGCAGCCTGCAGGCCGGCCGCGTCGGCGGCCGGTCGGATTCGACGCAAAACCTTCAGCATCGGGTCACCTTCGTCGGCGTTTGGCAGATCACCACTGCTGCAGCCGGCTGCGCAGGCGCGCGATCGACTGGCTGTGCAGCTGGCACACGCGGCTCTCGGTCACACCGAGCACGGCCGCAATTTCTTTCAGGTTCATGTCGTGTTCGTAGTACATGCTCATCACGTACTGCTCGCGCTCGGGCAGCCGGGTGATCGCGTCGACCAGCGCCTGGCGCATGCGCTGGTCCTGCAGCATCGCCAGCGGATTGGCCGACTCGTCGCCCGCATGGCGGTCGAGGAAGTCGTCGCCATCCTCGCCCGACATGTCCTCCAGATAGAACAGCTGCGTGCCGCGCACCTTGCCGAGCAGCTCCTGGTAGTCGGCCAGGCTCATCTTCATCTCATCCGCGATCTCGCTCTCGCTGGGCGCGCGGCCCAGGCGCTGCTCGAGCCGGTGCACCGCCGACTCGATCGAACGCTGATGGCGGCGGTCGCCGCGGCTCATCCAGTCGCTGCCGCGCAACTCATCGAGCATCGCGCCGCGGATGCGCTGGGTGGCGAAGGTCTCGAACTGCACGCCCTGGTTGACGTCGAAGCGCGACAACGCATCGTTGAGGCCGATCATGCCCACCTGGATCAGGTCGTCGATCTCCACGTTGGCCGGCAGCTTGGCGATCATCTGGTGCGCGAGGCGCCGCACGA
Source organism: Piscinibacter sp. (assembly GCA_044223035.1). Taxonomy (GTDB): domain Bacteria; phylum Pseudomonadota; class Gammaproteobacteria; order Burkholderiales; family Burkholderiaceae_C; genus JBGAMJ01. The sequence goes on along the minus strand of JBGAMJ010000011.1, from coordinate 1,378 downwards.
GCGGGCCGTACTGCTTGAGCAGCCCGTTGGCGTCGAGTTGGCCCTTGGCGGTGTACATGGCTAACCTTTGCAACGTCGGTCCGGTGTTCAATGGGAGGCCGTCACGGCGCGCTCGTGCGGCGCTCCGGGCCCGGCGAGTCGATCCTGTGCCAGCTGCGCACGCAGCAGCTGCATCAGCGCACCCTGCACCGCGGGGCCGCCGGGGTCGACCACGGCCACGTCGTGCACGGCGGCGCCCAGAAAGCGTTCGGCGCAGCTCGCGATGCTCTCGCCGATGCGCGCGGTGCGCGGACCCCGCGGGTCGGCCAGCAGCAGCACGTCGTGCGACAGCCAGCCCGGGCGCTGCGCCAGCCGCTTCAACGCGGCATAGGCCTCGGTCAGGCTGCGCGGCGAATCCGCGGCCTGCAGCAGCGGCCGCAGCGGCTGCGCGGCGAACAGGCGTGCCAGATCACTGGTGCCGGCGTGCACCAGCACGACGTCGGCCTGCGGTGCGGCGCGTGCCAGCGCGTCGAGAAAGGCGGCGCAGCGGCCGTGGCTGTCGACGTGGCGGATCGGCAGGCCGCGTGCCGCGAGATACGACACCTCGGGTGCCATCGATTCGATGCAGGCAGCAAGCTCCAGCAGCGCCATCTCGCGCGGCGCCGGCGCACCGTCGGCGGCGTCGACCACCAGCGTATGCAGCCCCAGCGCGCCGAGCGCCGCGCACAGCCGGTCGATCACCAGCTCGGCCGGCTCGACGAACGGGTTCGACACCAGCGCGATGTGACGCTGCTGCCGCCCGCCGAACAGGCGACGCAGGCCGGCGGCCTGATCGCGTTGGCCCGAACCTTGATCTGGAGCCATGGCCATCAGGCGTGCAACGGCGCGCCCGCGCCGCGGGCCTGCGCTGCGAAGACGAGATTGATCTCCGACGGCTCGACGCGCCAAGCCGGATTCGGCGTCGCGCGCAGTGCACGCTCGATCAAGGCGGCCGAAGACAGGCGGTGGAAGTCCTCGGGCACTCGCTGGCCGTTGGCCACGCCGAGCACACGCAGCTTGTGCCGGATCAGCGCGTCGAGCGTCGGCGCGATCTTGGCCGCCTCGTCGATCTTGGAGACGATGGCACCGCGGCAGCGGTTGGCCGCGTAGCCCTGCATCACGTCTTCCACCGTCTCGCCCTGTGCGCCGGCATTGAGCACGAGGATGCGCTGGATCATGCGGTGCGACAGCATCTCCAGCAGCTCGGCGGTGCGCTCGTCGCGCTGCGCCATGCCGGCGGTGTCGATCAACACCAGCTTCTTGCCCGACAGCAGCTCCAGCAGGTCGTCGAGCGAGGCGCGATCGTGCGCCGTGTGCACCGGCACGCCGAGGATGCGGCCGTAGGCACGCAGTTGCTCGT
>JBGAMJ010000187.1:0-9995 GCA_044223035.1 Piscinibacter sp. | reverse complement strand
CACCAAGGCGCTGGCCGGCGGCGGCCCGCTGATCGACCTGGGCGTGCACCGGCTCGACCTGGCGCTATGGCTGATGGGCTACCCGAGGCCGACCTGGGTGATGGGCAGCACCTACGACCCGATCGCCAGCCGGCTGGCCGCGGCCGCCGGCAAGACCTTCGACGTCGAGGACCTGGCCGCCGCGATGATCCGCTTCGACAACGGCGCGACGCTGGCGGTCGAGGCCTCGTGGGCGGCCAACATCCAGGAAGCCGAGCTGATGGAAACCCGCCTGCTCGGCACCAAGGCGGGCCTGCTGCAGAAGAACCTGAACGAGGGCTACACCTTCGACGCGCACCTGTTCACCGAGCAGAACGGCGCGCAGGTCGACGTGCACATGCACCCGCCGACCGCGCCGGCCCGCTCGGGCATGCACGACTACGCCGAGGCGATCCTCGCCGACCGGCCGCACCCGGCCGGCGGCGACGAAGGGCTGGTGGTGATGGAACTGCTGGATGCGATCTACCGCAGCGCGCGCACCGGGGAGCCGGTGGCGATCGCGGCGGGCTGACGCGGGCGGGACTGCACCTGCGCGGACCCGAGCGGGTCTGGGCGGGTCCGCTCGGCCGGCGGCGCGTTCGCCGGGTGTCGTCGGGGGCTGCCGGGCTTCAGCCCGGCGGTGACGGTGGCGACGGATACACGATGTCGCGCCCGCCCTCGGCGAAATCCGCCACCGTCTGCTGCCAGCGCTCGCCCGGCCAGCGCAGTTCGACGCTGCCGGCGCCCGCGGGGCGCGGCCGGTAGATCGCGGTGTAGAGCGTGCCGTAGCCGCGCGTCCAGCCGTGCTGGTACAGCGGTTTGCGCAGCAAGGCCTGCGCCGTCGCCTCCACGCTGCCGGGCGGCGCGAGGCTGGCGTCCAGTGCCGCGAGGCGCTGCTCCGCGCGCGTCGCCTGCGCGTGCTGCGGCCACTCCACGCGGTGCTGGAAGTTCGTCACCGCGGTGCGCCGCGTCACTTCCACCGGCCGGTCGGGCGCGACGAACACGGTGGCCCAGTCGCCGTGCGCGTCCAGCACGGTGACGTTGTAGCTCATGTGGATCGGCACCCGCTGCAGCCGCGCCACCGCCTCGCCGGTGGTCGCGGCCTGCTCCAGCAGGTAGCGCAGCACCAGCGGGATGCCGAAGCCGGGGCCGGTCACGGTGCGCCCGCCGAAGCTCAGCGACAGCGCCAGGCCGTGCTCGTTGATCCCGTCCAGCACGCCCCACAGGCAGTCGCCCAGCGCCAGCACCCGCGGGCCGCACCACCGCGTCGCGAGCCAGCGGCCTTCGAGCAGCGCCGGCGCGAAATCGTAGTTGCGCAGCAGCGCCGGCGGTTCGTGCCCGGCCGGGTCGATCCACACCGCCTGCGAGCAGCCGGCGATGTAGGGCGGCGGGCACCACAGCGACAGGAAGCGCGCTTCCACGTCGCCGCCGCCGGCGAGCTCGACCAGCCGCTCCCAGGTCGGCACCAGCTCCGGCATGTGCTGGCGCAATGCGCGGCGGCATTCCAGGTAGGTCGGCCGGGCGGCCGCGCCGGAGCGCAGGTACCAGGCGCGGTAGCCGCCCCAGCAGCGCTCGAAGTGCTGCTGCCAGGCGGGCCCGGGCGTGTCCTCGATCAGCGTGCGGAATGCCATCGACGGCGCCGCGCCGTCCGGCGCCGGGGCGTGCACCGGCAGCCGCGGCATCGAAGCGTCGGGCGGCGCGAGGACGTCCGGCGATGCCGCGGGCGCCGTGGCGCCGGCCGGCGCCTGCGGCGTCGCGGCTGGTTCGGGACGATGTCCCGGCGGATGCCCCGGCAAATGGCCCATCAAAGGATTTTGAACGACCCGGGCGCCGGTGCCGCCTCGTGCTGGGTGGTTGCGATGGGCTTGCCGGCGTAGTGGCGCTGGATGCCGCGGATCCAGTCGCGGGCGCGGATGTTCAGGCGGAAGTTGTCGTCCATCGAGCGCCCGCGGGTGATCAGGATGCCCAGGTCGGCGCCCTCGTAGCGGTAGTCGCCGGGGCCGGTGATGCGCAGGAAGAAGGCCTCGCGCTCGCTGTCGATCGCGCGGCGTTCGTAGTCGAAGCGCTGGTAGGCCACCGTGCCGTCTTCGCCCATGCGGTAGATGCCCGTGGGCGGCGCGTGCGTCACCCGGTCGATGGTGTCGGCGGTGTGCTTGATCACCACCTGCGACCACGAGTCGATGAAGTGCGGCTGCGCCCAGCGCTCGTTGATCTCGCGCACGTTCAGCTCGAACGGCACGCCGCTGAACTCCAGCAGGTGGAACAGGAACAGCGGCGCGTCGGCATAGGCGAACGCGGCGTGGTTGGTCATCGGGCTGGCGCCGCAGATGCGCGGGTTCAGCTCGCCGAGGTAGACCTCGCCGTTGTCCTGGTCGATCAGGAAGTCCAGGTCGAAGTAGCCGCGGTAGCCCTCTTCGAGCAGTTGGTTGCCGAAGCGCTCGGCCATGTCGCGCGCCTTGGCGCGCACGCCCTCGCTGAACGCGCCGGGGAACACCTCGTTGCCGCACCAGCCGCCCTTGTACGGCGTGAGTTCCTTGGCGCCCACCACCTCGGTCAAGAGCGGCCCGACCAGCGTGCCCGACTGCGTGGCGCACGCTTCGAGCGTGGCGCCGCGGCAGTTGATGCGCTTCATGATCTTGACCTCGGGGTCGTTGACGATCTCGTCCTTGTGCTTGTCGAACTCGGCTTCGTTGGAGATGAAGAAGGTGGTGTGGCCCGAGTCGCCGAAGGCCGACTGCACGACCAGGTCGCGCCCGAGGCCGGCGCGCTCGGCGATCTGCATCAGGTGCTCGAAGCTGTCGACCTTCTCCAGCGCGTTGGGCACCGAGTAGACGCCGGCCTTGTTGCCGATGCGCACGGTCTCCATCTTGTTGTCGCAGCGCTGGCGCAGCTTGGCCGGCGGGAACCAGACGTCCAGGCCGATCTCGCGGGCCAGCGCCTCGGTCTTCTCGTCGAACATCAGGAAGGTGGCCACCGGGCGGCCGCCGCGGCGCTCGATCAGGTCGATCACGTCCTTGTGCTGCAGCAGGTGGTTGTTGATGTCCTCGATCGACTCGAACTCCGCATGCGGCGTCTCCGGCGGCACGAACACGTTCGGGTGCCGGCCGTCGAAGCAGTCGATGTAGTTGATGTAGCGGAAGCGGTTGACCCAGCGATCGATGCCCAGCAGGTTGAAGTTCGTCGCGCTGATGAAGTAGATCGGCCGCTCGTTGCGGTGGAACATCAGCAGCAGGTCGGAAAGCAGGCTCGGTGGCGGTGCCGGTCGGACAAGAGCAGGCGCGCCGACGCCGGCGGGCCGGCGTGCGGCCCGCCGCGACACCTGGCGGGCGCCGTTATTCGGGCTTGTTCAGCGGCCCGAGCGTGTCGAGGTAGTCGGCGACGCCGCTGCCGCGCCGGTAGACGTCGAATTCGCAGCTCCGGTCGCGGAAGCTCTTCAGCGGCTGCCCGAGGCTGCGCAGCCCGCGCTCGCGCTCGCGGCGCAGCCGCACCAGGTCGACCTCGACGGGCACGATCTCCGCACCCACCTCGGACTGGTGCAGCACGTAGCCCGACGGGTCGCAGACGATCGAGCGGCCCACGCCGCCGTCGCCGATGCCGTTGATGTCGAAGAAGTAGACCTGGTTCGTCACCGCCGAGGCGCGGGCGATCGCCAGCTCGACCTCGCGGTCGATCGTGTCGGTCATCGTCGGGTGCAGGATCACCTCGGCACCCATCGCCGCCAGCGTGCGCGTGGTCTCGGGGAACCACATGTCGTAGCAGATCGACACGCCGAAGCGCCCGACCTCGGGCACGTCGAACACGCAGAAGCCGCTGCCGGCCGCCACGCCGTGCTCGTACGGGCGGAACGGGAACAGCTTGCGAAAGCGCGCCACCACCTCGCCCTGCGGATCGATCACCGGCGTGGTGTTGTAGATGTCGTCACCGTCGCGCTCGTACAGCGAGCCGGGGATCAGCCACAGCGAGGTCTCGCGCGCCAGCCCGCACAGCAGCCGCTCGGTCGGGCCGGGCAGCGCTTCGGCCTTGGCGCGGCTCGGGCCCAGCGCCGACAGCTCGGGGAACAGCACCATGCGCACCCACGGGAAGCGCATGCGGATCTGGCGCAGGTAGGCGGCCATGCGCGGCACGTTGTCCTCGAACGCGGAGACGTGCATCTGCACGCCCGCGATGCCGAAGGCCTCCGGACGGGCGGTCACGTGTTCAGCCCCCCGAGGCAGACGTACTTGACCTCGAGGAACTCGTCGATGCCGTACTTCGAGCCCTCGCGGCCCAGGCCCGACTGCTTGACGCCGCCGAACGGCGCCTCGGCGGTCGAGATCAGGCCGGTGTTGACGCCGACCATGCCGGAGTCGAGCCGCTCGGCCACGCGCATCACGCGGCCGATGTCGCGGCTGTAGAAGTAGGCGGCCAGGCCGAACTCGGTGTCGTTGGCCTGCGCGATCACTTCCTCCTCGGTGTCGAACGCGAAGATCGGCGCCAGCGGGCCGAAGGTCTCCTCGCGCGCGACCAGCATCGCGGGCGTCGCGCTGCCGATCACCGTCGGCTCGAAGAACAGGCCGCCCAGCGCGTGGCGCTTGCCGCCGGTCAGCACTTCGCCGCCGTGGGCGCGCGCGTCGGCGATGTGCTCCTCGACCTTCGCGACCGCCTTGTCGTCGATCAGCGGGCCCTGCGTGACGCCGGGCTCGACGCCGTTGCCGACCTTCAGCCCGCGCACCTTGGCGACGAGCTTCTGCGTGAACGCCTCGACCACGCCGCGCTGCACGTACAGCCGGTTCGCGCAGACGCAGGTCTGGCCGGTGTTGCGGTACTTGGAGATCATCGCGCCCTCGACGGCGGCGTCCAGGTCCGCATCGTCGAACACGATGAACGGCGCGTTGCCGCCGAGCTCGAGCGACAGCTTCTTGATCGTGTCGGCGCTCTGCCGCATCAGCGTGCGGCCGACCTCGGTCGAGCCGGTGAAGGTCAGCTTGCGCACCACCGGGTTGCGCGTCAGCTCGCCGCCGATCTTCGTGGCCGAGCCGGTCAGCACCGACAGCAGGCCCTTGGGCAGCCCGGCGCGGTCGGCCAGCTCGGCGAAGGCGAGCGCCGAGTACGGCGTCTGCGTGGCCGGCTTGACGACCATCGAGCAGCCGGCGGCCAGCGCCGGGCCGACCTTGCGCGCCAGCATCGCGGTCGGGAAGTTCCACGGCGTGATCGCCGCGGTGACGCCGATCGGCTGCTTGATCACGAGGATGCGGCGGTCGTTCTGCGGTGCCGGGATGGTGTCGCCGTAGATCCGGCGCGCCTCTTCGGAGAACCATTCGATGAACGACGCCGAGTAGGCGATCTCGCCCTTGCCTTCGGCCAGCGGCTTGCCCTGCTCGGAGGTGAGGATCAGGCCGAGGTCGTCCTGGTTCGCGAGCATCAGGTCGTTCAGCCGGCGCAGCAGCGCGGCGCGCTCCTTGGCCGGGCGCTCGCGCCAGGCGCGCTGCGCGACTTCGGCGGCGGCGATCGCGCGCTGCGTTTCGGCCACGCCGCACATCGGCACGGTGCCCAGCGTTTCGCCGGTCGCGGGGTTGGTGACGGCGACGGTCGCACCGTCGTCGGCGCCGACCCACTCGCCGGCGATGAAGGCCTGCTGGCGCAGCAGGCTGGGGTCTTGGAGGTTCAGCATGAGGGTGTCCTGTGGAGGCGGGCGGGGCCCGGACGAGGATACCGAATCCCCCGCCGGACCCGCCGCCGGCGCGGTCATCCGCCGGGCGCGGCGTCGCGCGACGGCCGCCACCGTAATGCAGCCCGCGCGATTCCGGCAGCGAGAAATTCGCATGGCAGCCATGCGCTGCCGCGGGTGCGCGAGCGCGCGAGCAGCGGCGAGCGGGGATCGGTTGGCAGCTGGCGGCTGGCGGTTGGCGGCTCGCGGTTGGCGGCTGGCGGCTGGCGCCACGCGCTACCCACGGTCGCCGGCAGGGCCGTACCCCCCGCCGCCCGGCGTCTCCACCACGAACACGTCGCCCGGCGCCATCTCCGTCGAGCCGATGTGGCCGAGCGGCTCGATGCGGCCATCCGCCCGCTCGACCCGGTTCACGCCGGGCGCGCCGGGCGATCCGCCGGCCAGGCCGAAGGCCGGCACGATGCGGCCGTTGCTGAGGATCGACGCGGTCATCGCCTCCAGGAAGCGCACGCGCCGCACGCCGCCGTCGCCGCCGTGCCAGCGGCCCGCGCCGCCGGAGCTGGCGCGGATCGCGTAGCCGTCCAGCCGCACCGGGAAGCGCAGCTCCAGCACCTCCGGGTCGGTCAGCCGCGAGTTGGTCATGTGCGTCTGCACGACGCTCGTGCCGTCGAAGCCGCCGGTGACTCGCCCCGCGGCGTCCCGCAGGACGCCCGCGCCGCTGCCGCCGGCGATGGTCTCGTAGTACTGGTGGCGCGCGTTGCCGAAGGTGAAGTTGTTCATCGTGCACGGGCTCGACGCCATCACGCCGAGCGCGCCGAACAGCGCGTTGGTCACGCAGCTCGAGGTCTCGACGTTGCCGGCCACCACCGCGGCCGGCGGCGCCGGGTTCAGCATGCAGCCCTCGGGCACGATCACCCGCAGCGGCTTCAGGCAGCCGGCGTTCAGCGGGATGTCGTCGTCCACCAGCGTGCGGAACACGTACAGCACCGCGGCCATCGTGATCGAGCGCGGCGCGTTGAAGTTGTCCGGCCGCTGCGCGCTGGTGCCGCTGAAGTCGATCGCCGCGCTGCGCGCCGCCGCGTCCACCGTGACGGCGACGCGGATCACCGCGCCGTTGTCCAGCGGCAGCTCGAAGGCGCCGTCGGACAGCGCGGTGATCACCCGCCGCACCGATTCCTCGGCGTTGTCCTGCACGTGGCGCATGTAGGCGGCGACCGTCGCGTGGCCGTACTGCCGGACCATCGCCCGCAGCTCCTGCACCCCCTTCTCGTTGGCGGCGACCTGGGCGCGCAGGTCGGCCAGGTTCTGCGCCGGGTTGCGCGCCGGGTGCGGCCCGGCGGACAGCAGCGCCAGCATCTCGTCCTCGCGCAGCCGGCCGGCCTCGACCAGCCGCCGGTTGTCGATCAGCACGCCCTCGTCGGCGATGGTGGTCGAGAACGGCGGCATCGAGCCGGGCGTGATGCCGCCGATGTCGGCATGGTGGCCGCGAGACGCGACGAAGAAGGCGGCGCACGGGGCGCCGCGTTCTTGGTCGCTCGGGTCTCCATCCGCGTCGTCGAGGAACACCGGCGTCACCACCGTCACGTCGGGCAGGTGCGTGCCGCCGTGGTACGGGTCGTTCAGCACGTAGCTGTCGCCGGGGCGCATGCCGGGGTGGCGCTCGATCACCGCGCGGATCGATTCGCTCATCGAGCCCAGGTGCACCGGCATGTGCGGCGCGTTGGCGATCAGCCGGCCGTCGCCGTCGAACAGCGCGCAGGAGAAGTCCAGCCGCTCCTTGATGTTCACCGAGTGCGCGGTGTTCTGCAGCCGCAGGCCCATCTGCTCGGCGATGTTCATGAACAGGTTGTTGAACACCTCCAGCATCACCGGGTCGGCCGCGGTGCCGATGGCCTGCCGCGCCGGCCGCGCTTTCACCCGGTGCAGCGTGATCGAGCCGCCGGCGCCGATGCGCGCCTGCCAGCCGGGGTCGACCACCGTGGTGGCGTTGCGGCCGGCGACGATCGCCGGGCCGTCGATGCAGGCGCCGGGTGTCAGCGATTCTTCGGTGTAGAGCGCGGCGGGACGCCAGGCGGCGCCCGCAAGGTCGCTGCCATCGCCGTCGATGCACATCGGCACCTCGGCCGCGGGCGCCGGTGCGTGCGGCGGCGCCGCATCGTGGGCCGCGGGCGGCAGCGCTTCGCCGGGCGCCAGCGCCTCGACCGACACCGCCTCGATCACCAGCGGGCGGTCCGGCATCAGGAACGAGTAGCGCTGGCGGTAGGCGGCTTCGAAGTCGCGGCGGATCGGGTCGGCCGCCTCCGCCGCATCGTCGGGCCAGGCCAGCAGCAGCGCGGTGTCCGTGCCCTGGTAGCGCACGTGCAACTGCCGCCGCACCTGCAGCGCCGCGCGCGCCACGCCTTGCGCGACCACGTCGGCGGCGGCGTCCTCGGCCAGTGCGGTGGCCCGCTCGCGCGCCGCGCTGAGGCCGTCGGCATCCAGCAGGCGCTCGATCGACGCCTCGCGCGTCGCCGTCTGGTCCGCGAGGCCCATGCCGTAGGCCGACAGCACGCCGGCCAGCGGGTGCACGAACACCATCGTCATCCCGAGCGCGTCGGCCACCGCGCAGGCGTGCTGGCCGCCGGCGCCGCCGAAGCATTGCAGCGTGTAGGTCGTCACGTCGTGGCCGCGGGCGACCGAGATGCGCTTGATCGCGTTGGCCATGTTCGCCACCGCGATGCGCAGCGCGCCGGCCGCCACCGCCTCGGCGGTCACAGCACGGCCGGCGGCGGCCGACATGCGCGCCGCCCGGTCGGCAAAGCCGCGCAGCGCCGCGTCGCGGTCGAGCGGCTCATCGCCGGCCGGCCCGAACACCGCCGGGAACCAGGCCGGCTGGATGCGGCCGAGCACCACGTTCGCGTCGGTGGTGGTCGGCGGGCCGCCGCGGCGGTAGCTGGCCGGGCCGGGCATCGCGCCGGCCGACGCGGGGCCGACGCGCAGCCTTGCGCCGTCGAAGCGGACGATCGACCCGCCCCCGGCCGCCACGGTGTGGATGCTCATCATCGGCGCGCGCACGCGCACGCCGGCCACCTGGGTGTCGAAGGCACGCTCGAAGCGGCCGGCGTGGTGCGACACGTCGGTCGAGGTGCCGCCCATGTCGAAGCCGATGATCCGCTCGTGCCCGGCCGCCAGCGCGGTGCGCGCCATGCCGACGATGCCGCCAGCCGGGCCGGAGAGGATCGCGTCCTTGCCCTGGAAGCGGTGCGCCTCGGCCAGCCCGCCCGACGACTGCATGAAGTACAGCGGCACGCCGGGCATCTCGGCGGCCACCTGGTCGACGTAGCGGCGCAGGATCGGCGACAGGTAGGCGTCGACCACCGTGGTGTCGCCGCGCGCGACGAAACGGATCAGCGGGCTCACGCGGTGCGACACCGAGACCTGCGTGAACCCGGCCTCGCGCGCCAGCCGCTCGGCAGCCCGCTCGTGGGCCGTGTGGCGCCAGCCGTGCATGAAGACGATCGCCACGCTGCGCAGCCCGCGCGCGTGTTCGGCCGCGAGCGCGGCGCGCAACGCCGCCTCGTCGAGCGGCTGGACGACCGCGCCGTCGACGCCGATGCGCTCGTCCGCCTCGACCACCGCCGCGTACAGCAGCTCCGGCAGCACGATGTGCCGGTCGAACAGCCGCGGGCGCGCCTGGTAGGCGATGCGCAGCGCATCGCGGAAGCCACGCGTCGTGACCAGCAGCGTCGGCTCGCCGCGGCGCTCCAGCAGCGCGTTGGTCGCAACCGTGGTGCCCATCTTCACGCACTCGACCTGTGCCGGCGTGATCGGCGCGCCCGGCGCCAGCCCGAGCAGCCGGCGGATGCCTTCGACCGCCGCGTCGCGGTAGCGGCCGGGGTCCTCGCTCAGCAGCTTCAGCGTGCGCAGCGTGCCGTCCGGCGCCCGCCCGACCAGGTCGGTGAAGGTGCCGCCGCGGTCGATCCAGAGTTGCCAGCGGGGTGGCGGGCTGGCGCCGGCGCCCACTCGATCTGCCGGCACCGGGCCATCGCTCACCGACTTGCGGGTCACCATGTCATCGTCGTCCTGCCTCGCGGTCCAGCGGCCGAGTGTGCCGGAAGGGATCGGCCGGGAGATCGCGCGCAGTACGTCGTCGGCTGCTCGCGATTGCGGCTGCTGTCGGCCGACGGTCGCCGTCCTTCGCGCCGGTGGGTGCGGCAAAGGCGCGTGGGGACAGGCCGTGGCGCTTCACTGAGGCGGTCTCCGCTGCGCTCCGACTGCCCTGCGATGCTCGGTCTCGTGGCCCGTCGCAGAACTCACTGCGCTCACTTCGTTCGCTGCGTTCGGACAGTTG
>JBGAMJ010000010.1:0-73090 GCA_044223035.1 Piscinibacter sp. | reverse complement strand
GAACGGCAGCGACACCGAGCCGAGCGCACCGACGCCGAGGCTGGCCGAGTTGTTGGTCTTCTTCAGCGCGTAGCGGTCCTGCAGCGCGCTGACGAACGCAATCGCGTGGTCCGGCCCCTCGGGCGCGCAGACGACGCGGAACTCGACCTGGACGTGCACTTCGCTGTCGGGCTGGAAGCTCTTGCGGCCGCTGACGGCGTCGGAGCCGGTGGCCGTCAGCACGTAGCCCTGGCTCAGCAGCGCCCGGCGCGCCGCTTCGCAGGCCTGCGCCTGCGTGGCGACGAAGGACCGCGAGTAGGTGGCGGTGGAGCTGAAGGTTTCCTGCGGCACCGCCACCGGCGGAGCGCTGCCGCAGCCGGCCAGCAGCGCCGCGGCGGCTGCCGCCGTCGCCGCCACCCGCGTGACCACCCGCGCCGCCACGCGCGCCGCCATCCCGCCGTGCCGCCTGCGATCGCTCAAGCCAGCAGCGCCTTCAGCAGGTCCGGCTGGCCCGCCGGCGGATCGTCCGACAGGTGCAGGCTGGCCTCGACGCGGTTCAGGTGCTGCACCATGTTCTCGACTGCCGCCTCGACGTCGCCGCTGCGCGCGACGCGCAGGAACTCCTCGTGCTCGTCGGTGGCGCAGTTCGGGTCGTTGTGCGACTGGTAGACCATCGCGATCAGCGAGCTGCGCGCCACCAGCTCGCGGATCAGGTCGGCCAGCACGCGGTTGCCGGTGCTCTCGGCCAGCACCACATGGAAGTCGCCGAGCACCTTCTCCTGCAGCCGGCCGGGCGTGCCGCCGAGCTGCGCCTCGCGCTCCACGTGGATGTGGTGGCGCAGCGCGGTGTGCGCCGTCATGCCGCCGGCCCGCACGAACAGCCGCACGACCTCGCTCTCCAGCAGGCGGCGCACCGCGAACACCTCGCGCGCCTCCTGCGGGCTGGGCTTGCTGACGAACGCGCCCTTGTCGGGGATGGTCTCGATCAGCTTGTCCTTGGACAGCAGCAGCAGCGCGGCGCGGATCTTGGTGCGGCTGACCGAGTAGACCCGGCCCAGCGCCTCCTCGCGCAGCCAGGTGCCGGGCGGCAGGCGCTTGGTGACGATCGCGTCGGTCAGCGCCTGGGCGATCGCCTCGGCGCTGCCGTCGCGCAGCCCGGTGGCGGCCGGCGTCGAAGCGGCTTCGGAGCCTGTGGCGCCGCGGCGGGCGGCTGCGGGATGGGGAGACGCGCGGGGCACGGGGCATCGCGCGATTGTAGGAAACGACCGCTTCGGCGCCGTGAAGCGGGTCGTCGATCGGGCCGTGGATCGGGCCGTGGATCGGGCCGAGGATCGGGCCGTGACCGGTGCCGGGAGCCTCGACCCGACTCGCGCCGCGCCCGGCGCCGCGAACCGCGGCCCCGGCGCCCCCGCCGGGGCCGTGCGGTCGCGTTCCTAGGCGGCGCACCGCCGTGGCGCCGCGTCGCTGTCGAGCACGAACGGCGTCAGCAGACCGGTCATCGGCTTGGGCAGCGGGCGGGCGAACTCGCCGCGCTTGCTGGTGGAAAGCCGCTGCCGGACCAGCGACTGCACCTGCAGCGTGGCGGCGGCCACGCCGTCGACCACCGGCACGCCGAGCACGTCGGCGATGTGCTCGCACAGGTCGGCCATGCCGGCGCAGCCGAGCACGATCACGTCCGAGCCGTCTTCGTCAAGCGCGCGGCGGCATTCGTCGACGATGCGCTCGCGGGCGTTGCTGCCCGGCCGCTCGAGTTCGAGCACCGGCAGCTCGCAGGCGCGCACGGGGGCGCAGAAGCGGTCCCTGCCGTAGGCCTCGGCCAGGTGGCGGGCCGGGCCGATCGTGCGCGCCAGCGTGGTGACCACGCTGAACGAGCTGCCGAGGAAGCTGGCGGCGTGCATCGCCGCCTCGGCGATGCCCACCACCGGCCCGCGGGCCAGCTCGCGCGCCGCCTTCAGCCCGGGGTCGCCGAAGCAGGCGATCACGTAGCCGTCGATGCCGTCACGCTCGCCGGCGGCAATCTCCTGCAGCAGGCCGGGGACGGCCAGTGCCTCGTCGTAGTGGCTCTCGATCGAGACCGGGCCCATCGCCGGGCTGGTGGCCACGACGCTGGTGCCGGCGAAGGCCACCGCGCGCGCGCACTCGCCGATCTTCTCGGTCATGCTGAGCGTGGTGTTGGGGTTGATGACCTTGATGCGCATGGCGTTCAGGCTCCGCGGCGGTTCAGCAGCGTGTAGATGACGAGACCCAGGCCCATGCCGATGAACCAGGAGTAGTTCGCGGCAGACTGCCACGCCGGCACGACCACGCACAGGATCGGGATCAGCGCGGCCGGGATCATCGTCCACACCGCCTTCATGTTGTAGCCCTTGGTGTACCAGTAGCGGCCCTTCTCGCTCATCGTGTAGAGGTCGTCGACGACGATCTGGCCCTTGTGCACCAGGTAGAAGTCGGCGATCAGGATGCCGAACAGCGGGCCGATGAACGAGCCGAGGATGTCCAGCGTGTAGTGGATGACGGCGGGGTTGTTGTACAGGTTCCACGGGGTCAGGAAGACCGAGCCGACCGCGGCGATCATGCCGCCGGTGCGCCAGCTGATGTGCTGCGGCGCCACGTTGGAGAAGTCGAACGCCGGCGACACGAAGTTGGCGACGATGTTGATGCCGATGGTGGCGATCATGAAGGTCAGCGCGCCCAGCACGACGGCCGTGGTGCTGTCGATCTTGCCCACGGTGTGCACCGGGTCGGTGATCAGCTCGCCGAACACCGGCAGCGTGGCGGCCGTGGTCACCACGGTCAGCAGCGAGAAGAACACGAAGTTGACCGGCAGGCCCCAGAAGTTGCCCTTCTTCACCGCGTCGAAGGTCTTGCCGTAGCGCGAGAAGTCACCGAAGTTGAGCATCGGGCCGCTGAAGTAGCTGACCACCAGCGCGATCGCCGACAGCATCACCGGCAGCGAATCCCAGCCGGTGACCTTCACGCCGCCCAGGTTCAGGTCGATGTTCGAGATGCCCGCCTTCCAGACCAGCCAGCCGCACAGGACGCCCATCACGACGTAGACGCCCGGGCCGGCCCAGTCGATGAACTTCTTGATCGCTTCCATGCCGTGCCAGAACACCAGCGCCTGCAGCACCCACATGACCATGAACGCGACCCAGCCGAGCGTGGAAAGGCCGACGAAGCCGTGCTGCGCCACGTCCGCATAGGGCGTGAGGCTGGGCGCGACGCGCAGCGCCAGCACCATGAAGGCGCTGGACGCGAGGTAGGTCTGGATGCCGTACCAGGCCACCGCGATCAGCCCGCGGATGATGGCCGGGATGTTGGCGCCGAGCACGCCGAACGACGCACGGCAGACCACCGGATACGGCGTGCCCGTCACCTGGCTCGGCTTGGCCACCAGGTTGCAGAAGAACTGCACGATCACGATGCCCACCAGCAGCGCCACCAGCACCTGCCAGCTCGACAGGCCCAGCGCGAACAGGCTGCCCGCGGTGATGTAGCCGCCGACGCTGTGCACGTCGCTCATCCAGAACGCGAAGATGTTGTAGCGCGTCCAGGTCTGGTGCTTCAGCGGCGCGAGGTCGTCGTTGGTCAGCCGCGGGTGGTAGCCGGGCTTGATCAGCCCGTGCGAGGCTTCGGCGTGTGCCGATACCTGTTTCGGCCCAGGGGCGCCGGAAGCCAGTGTGGAGGTGGTCATGCGATCGGCTCCTTCAACGAGTTGGTGTCAAAAAACGCATGCGAATTTTGTACACAAAAATAGATTTCAAAAAGCCCCGCTGCGGGTTGAATTGCTCAGTGTTTTCCCTGGTTTGGCGCCTCCCGGGGGGCGCAAAGCAATTAGCCTGCCGCCGACCCGCGTCGGGTGCCGGGGCCGGGGCAGGCATGGGAGGGGATGTGTGCCGGCGCCGCCGCGCCGCGGCGTCTCAGACGCTTACGCCAGCGTGGCGGTGTAGGCCTGGTGCACGCGGTCGAGGTGGCGCTTCATCGCCAGCCGGGCGGCGCGCGGGTCGCGTGCCTCGATCGCCTCGAAGATGTGGCGATGGTCGCGGTTGGTGTCCTGGTACAGCGGCGCCGTCGTGAAGTGCTCGTCGAAGCGGCGGCCGAGCTCGGACGAGCGCAGCGACCAGAGCTGGTCGACGATCAGCGCCAGCGCGTGGTTGCCGCTCATCTGCGCGATCTTCAGGTGGAAGGCGCGGTCGCGCGGGTAGTGCTCGCGCTTGGTGCGCAGTTCGGATTCCAGTGCCTTCAACCGGCGCCGCAGCTCCGCCACGTCGGAATCGCTGGCCAGGCGCGCGGCCAGCGCCGCGGCCTCGCATTCGACGACGCGGCGCGCCTCGACCACCTGCAGCGGCCCGACCTCCGACCAGTCGAGCACAGCCGTGGGTGCGGACGCCGGGGATCCCGGCTTCGCGCCCGCCGTGCCGCCGCGAGAGGATGCCTTCGGCGCCGGCGCCGGCGTCGGCGCCGCCAGCACCGACACGCCCGAACCGACCCGCACGCTGACCCGGCCCTCGACCTCCAGCGCGATCAGCGCCTCACGAATCGACGTGCGGCTGACGCGCATCTGCAGCGCCAGTTCGCGCTCGGCCGGCAGCAGGCTGCCGGGCGGGAACACGCCGGCGTCGATGTGCTGGGCGATCACGTCGGCGATCTGGCGATACAGCCGCTTCGACTCGATCGCGGGCAGGACGGGCGGAACGGGCATCGGGACCTCGACGTGGCGCGGATGCAGGGCTCGGAACGGTTGGCGCAAGCTCCGTGGCGGACGCGCCGTGCGGACCCGCGTTAACCCTGCTGCCCGGCAGTGTAGACCTGTCTAGTATCCAAACCTGTCCAGTGGTTGGACCAATTGACCGGCTCCTGGATTCGCGTTCCACTCCCGCTGCCCCACGATGAGCTCACGACTGCACGGCAAGACCGCCTTCATCACCGCCGCCGGCAACGGCATGGGCCGCGCGGCGGCCATCGCCTTCGCCGCCGAGGGCGCCACCGTCTGGGCGACCGACCTGGATGCGGCCGCGCTCGCCACCTTGAGCGGCGAGCGCATCCACACCCGCGTGCTCGACGTCTGCGACGGCGCGGCAATCCCGCCGGTGGTCGCCGAGGCTGGCCGCATCGACGTGCTGTTCAACTGCGCCGGCTACGTGCACCACGGCTCGCTGCTCGATTGCGACGATGCTGCCTGGGCGCGCAGCATGGACCTGAACGTCGGCAGCATGCACCGCGTGACACGTGCGGTGCTGCCCGGCATGCTGGCCGCCGGAAGCGGCAGCATCATCAACATGGCCTCGATGGCGTCGAGCCTGAAGGGATTCCCGAACCGCTGCGTCTACGGCGCCAGCAAGGCCGCGGTGATCGGGCTCACCAAGTCGATCGCGGCCGACTACGTGCGGCGCGGCATCCGCTGCAATGCGGTGTGCCCGGCCACCGTCGACACGCCGTCGCTGCGCGGGCGCATCGCCGCCGCGCCCGACCCGGCCCAGGCCGAGCGCGATTTCATCGCCCGCCAGCCGATCGGCCGCCTGGCGACGGTGGACGACATCACGCCGCTGCTGGTCTACCTGGCGAGCGACGAGTCGGCGTTCGTCACCGGCCAGGCCCTGCTGGTCGACGGCGGCGTGACGATCTGAGCGGCCAGCACCTTCTGACCTGCATCGATGCACAGCTCCAAATGAGCATGCCGCGCCGCATCGCTGCAAACACTAGAATTGATGTAAATTTGCATCAAAATTGATGACGAGATGCCAATGCGAACGACTGTGACGATCGATGACGCGCTGTACGAGCGGGCGCTCGAGGTGGCCGATCCGGCCATGGACAAGGCCGATCTTTTCCGTGAGGCCATCAAGACGTTTGTTCGCATCCAGGCCGCCAAACGGCTTGCCGCCCTGGGTGCCACCGTGCCCGACATGAAGGAGATTCCCCGTCGCCGCGAGGATGCTCAACGGTGAAAGGTGTGCTCGTCGATACCTCGGTATGGGTCGATCACTTTCGGCAGCACTCCGATGTGCTGGTCGACTTGCTTGAGCTCGACCTCGTCATGGTGCATCCGTTGATCATTGGCGAAATCGCGTGTGGAACGCCACCCGATCGAATTCGAACCTTGTCCGATCTCGGCAGCTTGCACCAGACCCAGCAAGCCGGCATTCGGGAGGCCATCGAATTCATCGAGCGCGAGCGCCTGTTCGGTTTGGGCTGCGGTCTTGTCGACCTGCTGTTGCTTGCTTCCACCCTGATGACGTCAGGAATCGAGTTGTGGACGCTGGACAAGCGGCTGAACGCGTTGGCAGAGCGGTTTGGCGTGATGCACCAGCCCGCCGTGCACTGATCGACTGGCCCGATCGGCCTTAGTGACCCGACCATGCGCGTCGACGCCCACCAGCATTTCTGGCGCCCGTCACGCGGTGACTACGCCTGGCTGCGCCCCGACGTCCCCGGCCTCGCGCCGCTGTGCCGCGACGTGTTGCCCGACGAGCTGCGCCCGCTGCTGCAAGCGCACGGTGTGGCGCAGACGGTGCTGGTGCAGGCCGCCGACTCCGAGGCGGAGACCGATTTCCTGCTCGGGCTGGCCGATGCGAACCCGTTCGTCGGCGGCGTCGTCGGCTGGGTCGACCTGTCCCGCGTCGACGCGGTCGCGACGCTGGAGCGCTGGGCGCGGCACCCGAAGTTCCGCGGCGTGCGGCCGATGCTGCAGGACCTGCCGGACGACGGCTGGATCGCGCACGCGCCGCACCCGGGCGTGGTGGCCGCGATCGGGCGCCTCGGCCTGCGCTTCGATGCGCTGGTCAAGCCGCGACACCTCGCGCCGCTGCTGCGCTTCGTGCAGGCGCATCCGGAACTGCCGGTGTTGATCGACCACGCGGCCAAGCCGCAACTGGCCCATGGCTGGCGGGCCGACTGGGTCGGGACGTGGCAGCGTGGGCTCGATGCGCTGGCCGCGCTGCCGCAGGTGCACTGCAAGTTCTCGGGCCTGCTGACCGAGGCGGGGCCGGACGCGCGAGTGTCGGTGGCCGCCGGCGTCGCCGCGCTGCGCCCGGTGTGGGACCGGCTGCTGGAACGCTTCGGCCCCGGGCGCCTGATCTGGGGCAGCGACTGGCCGGTGCTGACGCTGGCGGCGGGCTACGAACGCTGGATCGAGGTCAGCGAGCGGCTGATCGGCGAACTGCCGCCGGACGACCAGGCGCGCGTGTGGGCCGGCAACGCGCGGCGGTTCTACGGGCTGGCGGAGTGAGCGTGGTGAACGATCGGAACGCCACGAACGGCCCGAACGCCTCGGACGGCCAGAACGGCCAGAACGGCCAGAACGGCCAGAACGGCCAGAACGGCCAGAACGGCCCCACCGCACCGCGCTCACCGGACGCCGCATCGGCACGCGCCATGGCCCCCGCCAGCCCGCCCCCGCCGATCGTCGAGATCCGCGACCTGAGCAAGTCCTTCGCCGGCGTCAAGGCGCTCGACAAGGTGAGCTTCGAGCTGCGCCCCGGCGAAGTCCATGCGCTGATGGGCGAGAACGGCGCCGGCAAGTCGACGCTGATGAAGGTGCTGGCCGGGGTGCACGCCCGCGATTCGGGTGAACTGCGGGTCGACGGCCGGCCGGTCACGATCGCGAGCCCGCGGGCGGCGCAGGCGCTGGGCATCGGGATCATCCATCAGGAACTGAACCTGATGAACCACCTGAGCGCCGCGCAGAACATCTTCATCGGCCGCGAGCCGCGCGGCCGCTTCGGGCTGCTGCTCGACGAGGATGCGCTGAACGCGCAGGCGCAACGCATCTTCGAGCGCATGCACCTGCACCTGGACCCGCGCACGCCGGTCGGCGAGCTGACGGTGGCGAAGCAGCAGATGGTGGAGATCGCGAAGGCGCTGTCGTTCGACTCGCGCGTGCTGATCATGGACGAGCCCACCGCCGCGCTGAACAACGCCGAGATCGCCGAGCTGTTCCGCATCATCGGCCAGCTCAAGGCGCAGGGCGTGGGCATCGTCTACATCTCGCACAAGATGGACGAGCTCAAGCGCATCTCCGACCGCGTGACGGTGATGCGCGACGGCCAGACCATCGCCACCGTGCCGACGGTCGGCACGCCGATCGAGACCATCATCGGCATGATGGTCGGCCGCCAGCTCGACAGCACGCGTTCCGCCGTGCCCGACACCGCCGGCCACGACGTGGTGCTGGAGGTGCGCGGCCTGAACCGCGGCAGCGCGATCCGCGACGTGGGCTTCACGCTGCGCCGCGGCGAGATCCTCGGCCTGGCGGGCCTGATGGGCGCGGGCCGCACCGAGGTTGCGCGCGCGGTGTTCGGGGCCGATCCGGTCGACTCGGGCGAGATCCTGGTGCACGGCCGGCGGGTGTCGATCCGCTCGCCGAAAGACGCGGTGGCGCACGGCATCGGCTACCTGTCGGAAGACCGCAAGCAGTTCGGCCTGGCGACCGGGCTCGACGTCGAGACCAACATCGTGATGGCCAGCCTCGGCCGCTTCGTGTCGCTCGGCCTGTGGCTCGACGAAGCGGCGATCCACGAGGCTGCGAAGAGCCACGTGCGCACGCTGGCGATCAAGACGCCGTCGGTGCGGCAGCCGGTGCGGCTGCTGTCGGGCGGCAACCAGCAGAAGATCGTGATCGCCAAGTGGCTGCTGCGCGACTGCGACATCCTGTTCTTCGACGAGCCGACGCGCGGCATCGACGTCGGCGCCAAGAGCGAGATCTACAAGCTGCTGGAAGCGCTGGCGGCGCAGGGCAAGGCGATCGTGATGATCTCGTCGGAGCTGCCGGAGATCCTGCGCGTGAGCCACCGCATCCTCGTGATGTGCGAGGGCCGCGTGACCGCCGAGATGCCCGCCGCCGGCGCCACGCAGGAAAAGATCATGCAGTGGGCGACGCAGCGCGAGGCGGTGATGTCGGCCTGAGGCGCCGGCTGCGCGCCACGCACCCACGAACCCGACCACGGACCCCACGATGGAACCCACCTCGAAGCCGCTCCCCGCCGGCGACCCGGGCCCGAAGGCGGCCGGCGCGCTCTCGGCGCTGCGTGCGCGCATCTTCAACCCGGCGACGCGGCAGAAGCTGCTGGCCTTCGCGAGCCTGCTGTCGCTGGTGGTGTTCTTCACCCTCGCGTCGCCCAACTTCCTGCAGACCGACAACCTGCTCGCGATCCTGCAGGCCACCGCGGTGAACGGCGTGCTCGCGATCGCCTGCACCTTCGTCATCATCACTTCGGGCATCGACCTGTCGGTGGGCACGCTGATGACCTTCTGCTCGGTGATGGCCGGCGTGGTGCTGACCTATTGGGGCCTGCCGCTGCCGCTGGGCATCGCCGCGGCGATCTTCTTCGGCGCGCTGTGCGGCTTCACCTCCGGGGTGCTGATCGCCAAGCTGAAGATCCCGCCGTTCATCGCCACGCTGGGCATGATGATGCTGCTCAAGGGCCTGTCGCTGGTGATCTCGGGCACCAAGCCGATCTACTTCAACGACACGCCGGGGTTTACGTCGATCTCGCAGGAATCGCTGATCGGCGACCTGCTGCCCTCGCTGCCGATCCCGAATGCGGTGCTGATCCTGTTTCTCGTCGCGATCGGCGCGGCGGTGGTGCTGAACAAGACGGTGCTCGGCCGCTACACCTTCGCGCTCGGCAGCAACGAGGAGGCGATCCGCCTGTCCGGCGTCGACGTCGACTTCTGGAAGATCGTCGTGTATTCGGTCAGCGGCGGCATCTGCGGCATCGCCGGGCTGCTGATCGCCTCGCGGCTGAACTCGGCGCAGCCCGCGCTCGGCCAGGGCTATGAACTCGATGCGATCGCCGCGGTGGTGATCGGCGGCACCTCGCTGTCCGGCGGCAGCGGCACGGTGCTCGGCACCATCATCGGCGCCTTCATCATGAGCGTGCTGACCAACGGGCTGCGCATCATGTCGGTCGCCCAGGAGTGGCAGACGGTGGTGACCGGCGCGATCATCATCCTCGCCGTCTACACCGACATCCTGCGCCGGCGGCGGCGCTGACCTGCCCGCACGTCTCTTCCATTCCGGCCCCAATCCCCATTCCCCATTCCCCATTCCCTATTCCCTATTCCCTATTCCCTATTCCCTATTCCCTATTCCCTATTCCCAGACGCCGACCACGGCACACCGTTCGAACACACCCCAGGAGACACACCATGATCCAGAGAAGAGCACTGAGCATCGCGCTGGCCGCCGCCGTCACGGTGGCCGGCGGGCTGGGCCTGGCCGGCACGGCCGCCGCACAGGAGGTCTACATCCCGCTGGTGTCCAAGGGCTTCCAGCACCAGTTCTGGCAGGCGGTGAAATCGGGCGCCGAGCAGGCCGGCAAGGACTACAAGGTCAAGATCACCTTCGAAGGCCCCGAGACCGAGGCGATGGTCGACAAGCAGATCGACATGCTTTCGGCCGCCCTCGCGAAGAACCCGAAGGCGATCGGCTTTGCCGCGCTCGACAGCAAGGCGGCGATCCCGCTGCTGAAGAAGGCGCAGGCGGCGAAGATCCCGGTGGTCGCGTTCGACTCGGGCGTCGACAGCGACATCCCGGTGACGACTGCCACCACCGACAACAAGGCCGCCGCGGCGCTGGCGGCCGACACGATGGCCGAACTGATCGGCAAGACGGGCGAGGTGGCGGTGGTTGCGCACGACCAGACCAGCCGCACCGGCATCGACCGGGTCGACGGCTTCGTCGGCCGGATGAAATCGACCTACCCGAACATCAAGGTCGTCAGCGTGCAGTACGGCGGAGGCGACCATCTGAAGTCGACCGAGATCACCAAGTCCATCCTGCAGGCCAACCCGAACCTGAAGGGCATGTTCGGCGCCAACGAGGGCTCGGCCATCGGCGTGGTCAACGGCGCCAAGGAAGCCAAGCGCAAGATCGTGATCATCGGCTACGACTCCGGCAAGCAGCAGAAGGACGCGATCAAGAGCGGCGAGATGGCCGGCGCGATCACGCAGAACCCGGTGGGCATCGGCTACAAGACGGTCGAGGCGGCGGTGAAGGCGCTCAAGGGCGAGACGCTGCCGAAGATCATCGACACCGGCTTCTACTGGTACGACAAGTCGAACATGGCGGATCCAAAGATCGCGGCCGTGTTGTACGACTGAACGGCGGCGACCGAACCACTGCGACTGAACCGCGCCGGCCGAACCGCCGCCGCCACGCACGGCCCGGGCGTCCGGGCCGTCGCCATCCTTCCACCCAACGGGGACGCGATTGAAACTCCTACGCTACGGCCCGCGCGGCCATGAGAAACCCGGCCTGCTCGACGCCGACGGCCGCGTGCGCGACCTGTCGGCCGCGGTGGCCGACATCGCCGGCGACGCGCTGACGCCCACCGGCCTCGCGCGCCTGCGCGCGCTGGACGTGAGCGGCCTGCCGATCGTCGCCGGCACGCCGCAGCAGGACCTGCGGCTCGGCCCGTGCGTCGCCCAGGTCGGCAAGTTCATCTGCATCGGCCTCAACTATGCCGACCACGCGGCCGAATCCGGCCAGGCGGTGCCCAGCGAGCCGGTGGTGTTCGGCAAGTGGACGAGCGCGATCACCGGCCCGGACGACGACATCGAGATCCCGAGCGGCTCGGTGAAGACCGACTGGGAGGTCGAGCTCGGCGTCGTGATCGGCCAGGGCGGGCGCTACATCGACGAGGCCGACGCGCTGAAGCACGTGGCCGGCTACTGCGTGGTCAACGACGTGTCCGAGCGCGAGTACCAGCTCGAACGCGGCGGCCAGTGGGACAAGGGCAAGGGCTGCGACACCTTCGGCCCGATCGGCCCGTGGCTGGTGACGGCCGACGAGGTGCCCGACCCGCAGGTGCTCGATCTCTGGCTGGAGGTCGACGGCCACCGCTTCCAGAACGGCAACACGCGCACGATGGTGTTCGGCGTGGCGCACATCGTCAGCTACCTCAGCCGCTTCATGAGCCTGCAGCCCGGCGACGTGATCTCCACCGGCACGCCGCCCGGCGTCGGCCTCGGCCAGAAGCCGCCGCGCTACCTCGCCGCCGGGCAGCTGATGCGCCTGGGCGTGCAGGGGCTGGGCGAGCAGCGGCAGCGCACGGTGCAGGCCTGAGATCCCGTTCGCCCCGTCCCTTCACAGCCCCGGGCGCCCCATGACCGTGCTCCGAAACCTGCGCGTCGTCGACGTGCGCTTTCCGACTTCGCGCAGCCTCGACGGGTCGGACGCGATGAACCCCGACCCCGACTACTCGGCCGCCTACGTCGTGATCGAGACCGACCGGCCCGGGCTCGAAGGCCACGGCCTCACCTTCACGATCGGCCGCGGCAACGAGATCTGCTGCGCCGCGATCGAGGCGATGCGGCACCTCGTCGTCGGCCTCGACCTGGATTGGATCGCCGCCGACATGGGCCGCTTCTGGCGCCACGTCACCTCCGACAGCCAGTTGCGCTGGATCGGGCCGGACAAAGGCGCAATCCACCTCGCGACCGGCGCGGTGGTCAATGCGGTCTGGGATTTGTGGGCCAAGTCGCTCGGCAAGCCGGTGTGGCAACTGGTGGCGGACATGAGCCCGAAGGAACTGGTGCGCTGCATCGACTTCCGCTACATCACCGACTGCATCACGCCCGAGGAGGCGTTGGCGCTGCTGACCGAACGCGCCGCCGGCCAGGCCGAGCGGCGCGCGACGCTGCAGCGCGAGGGCTACGCCTGCTACACCACCTCGGCCGGCTGGCTCGGCTACGACGACGCCAAGCTGCGCCGGCTGTGCCAGCAGGCGGTGGACGCGGGCTTTCGCCACGTCAAGCTGAAGGTCGGCCGCGATCGGGCGGACGACGTCCGCCGCCTGCGCATCGCGCGCGAGGTGCTGGGCCCGCACCGCCAGCTGATGATCGACGCCAACCAGGTCTGGGAGGTCAGCGAGGCGATCGACTGGGTGCGCGAACTGGCCTTCGCCAAGCCCTGGTTCATCGAGGAGCCGACCAGCCCGGACGACGTCGAGGGCCACCGCGCGATCCGCCAGGCGATCGCGCCGGTGCAGGTGGCGACCGGCGAGATGTGCCAGAACCGCATCCTGTTCAAGCAGTTCATCATGCGCGGCGCCATCGACGTGGTGCAGATCGACGCCTGCCGGCTGGGCGGCGTCAACGAGATCCTCGCGGTGCTGCTGATGGCGGCGAAGCACGGCCTGCCGGTCTGCCCGCACGCCGGCGGCGTCGGCCTGTGCGAGTACGTGCAGCACCTGGCGATGATTGACTACCTGTGCTTCGCGGGCACCCGCAAGGGCCGCGTGGTCGAGTACGTCGACCACCTGCACGAGCATTTCGTCGACCCCTGCCGGATCGAGAACGCGGCGTACATGCCGCCCACCGCGCCGGGCTTCTCGATCGAAATGAAGGCGGCGTCGATCGAGGCGCACCGGCACCGGCCGGCGGCCTGATCTGCTACCGGAACCTGCGATGGACCTGCAACTCGCCGGCCGGCCGGTCATCGTCACCGGCGGCGGCTCCGGCATCGGCGCGGCGATCTCGGCGACGCTGGCGCGCGAGGGCGCGATCCCGGTGATCCTGGGGCGCGACCCGCTGCCGGCCGACTTCGAGCGCGAACTGTTCGCGTTGCAGCCGCGCGCGCTGTTCTTCCGCCTCGAACTGGCCGACGACGGCGCCTGCCGCGACGCCGTCGAGCGCACGGTGCAGGCGCTGGGCGGCGTGTATGGGCTGGTCAACAACGCGGGCGTCAACGACAACGTCGGGCTGGAGGACGGGCGCGAGGCCTTCGTCGCGTCGCTGCACCGCAACCTGACGCACGCGTACGGCATGGCCCACACGTGCCTGCCGCACCTGCGCGCGAGCCGCGGCGCGATCGTCAACATCGCGTCCAAGACCGCACTCACCGGCCAGGGCCACACCAGCGGCTACGCCGCGGCGAAAGGCGGCCTGCTGGCGCTGACGCGCGAATGGGCGGCCGCGCTGCGCGGCGACGGCATCCGCGTCAACGCGGTGATCCCGGCCGAGGTGATGACGCCGCTGTACCGGAGCTGGCTCGAGAATTTCGACGACCCGGAAGCCAAGCTCGCCGACATCACCCGCCGCATCCCGCTCGGCCAGCGCATGACGGAGCCGCAGGAGATTGCGAATACCGTGGTGTTCCTGCTGTCCGGCTGTTCGAGCCACACGACGGGGCAGTGGGTGTTTGTGGATGGGGGGTACAGCCACCTGGATCGGGCGCTGGGTTGACGCCCTCCGATCCCCTATTCGCCCGTCGGCGCGAATCGCTTCAGCGACACGATCAGTTGCCGGGCCTTGGTGCCAAAGCGGTCGAATCCATGGTGCCTGTAGAAGGCCTCGGCGGCATCGTCCTTGGCATCGACCACCAGGGCGAATACAGCCACTTCGGAGCGAACGGCCCGCATCGCGGCATCGGCCAACAGCGCGCCACCGAGCTTCTGACCCTGGAATGCCTTGTCGATGGCGAGGCGGCCGATTCTGGCAACAGGCACCGACGGGTAGCGCGGGAGGCGCTTGGCAAGCGCCTCGGGCAGGTCGGTCAATGGCACACCACCCGCGGCAAGGGTGTAGTACCCGGCGACCCGGCCGGTGCTGGCTTCCAGAGCGACGTAGCAGGCGCTGGCGCGGCGGCGAACGTCCTGCGTGGCATGGCTCGCGAAGTAGGCATCCAGGGCTTCCACGCCGCAGGCGAAGCCGTCGCGGGCGTGATTCGGCCCCAGCACTTCCAGCCGGAAGGCGGCCGTCACTTCGCGTCGGCGATCAGGCGCTTGCGTACTTGAAGCGCACGCTCCATGGCGGGCGCGAGGGGCGGCGGGTTCAGCAGCATGTCGGCGAACCGATGCTGGTCGTCCACCGACAGGCGAATGAGATGCGCGTCCTCGATGGTCTGGTAGGCGTCCTTCAAGGCGGCAGCCACCAGGAAATCGCTGACGCTGCGGCCCTGGAGTTCGGCAGCGCGGCGAACCACAGCCAGGGAGTCTGGCGCGATGCGAGCCTCGACGCGGGCGGTGCGGATGGATTCTTGGGTGGGCATGGCGAACCTCGATGGAGACGTGGAATGTACGTCTCTTCACCGTACATCGTCAATCGCCGCACCGATCGAGATGCGGGAAAGGCTGCGACTTGCCGCCCCTACAAATCCGTCCGCAACTTCCACAACTCCGGAAACAGCACCACGTCCAGCATCTTGCGCAGGTAGCCGACGCCCGAGGTGCCGCCGGTGCCGCGCTTGAAGCCGATCACGCGTTCCACCGTGGTCACGTGCCGGAAGCGCCACAGCCGGAACGCGTCTTCGAGGTCGACGAGTTCCTCGCCGAGCTGGTACAGGTCCCAGTGCGTGCGCGGTTCGCGGTAGGCGACGAGCCAGGCCGCGACGACGCCGTCGCTGGCGGCATAGGGTTGCCGCCAGTCGCGTTCGACATGGTCCGCCGGCACCGGCAGCCCGCGCCGCGCCAGCAGGCGCAGTGTCTCGTCGTACAGCGACGGCGCCTCGTGCGCCGCCTGCACGCGCGCCAGCAGCTCGGGCCGGTGCGCGTGCGGCTTGAGCATCGCCGCGTTCTTGTTGCCGAGCATGAACTCGATGCAGCGGTACTGCCAGCTCTGGAAGCCGCTGCTGTTGGAGAGGTAGGGCCGCACCGCCGAATACTCGGGCGGCGTCATCGTGGCCAGCACGTCCCAGGCGTGCACGAGCTGCTCCATGATGCGGCTGACCCGCGCCAGCATCTTGAAGGCGCTGGGCAGGTCGTCGGCGGCGACGCAGCGCAGCGCGGCCGACAACTCGTGCAGCATCAGCTTCATCCACAGCTCGCTGGTCTGGTGCTGCACGATGAACAGCATCTCGTTGTGGTCGGGCGAGAGCGGGTGCTGCGCTCCCAACACCTCGTCGAGGTGCAGGTAGTCGGCATAGCTCATGTCGCGGCTGAAATCGAGCTGCGCACCTTCTTCGGCGACGATCTTCTCGGTCGAGGTCATGCGCGCCCCTTCAGGTCACCGCCGCGCGGCGGTTGTGGCGTTCCTCGCGCCATTCGCCGCTTTCGAGCACCTGCGCGAGGTGCTCGGCCGCGTCCCAGGCGTCGACGAAGCGGGTGTACAGCGGCGTGAAACCGAAGCGCAGGATGTCCGGCGCGCCGGCCGGGTCGCTCGGGTCGCCCTCGCGGTAGTCGCCGATCACGCCGCGCTCGATCAGCGCCTGCACGATCGCGTAGCCGCCTTCGGCGCGCGAGAAGCTCGCCTGGCTGCCGCGCCGGGCCGGGTCGCGCGGGGTTTCGAGCGTCAGGCCGTGGCCCGCGCAGCGTTCCTCGACGCGCTCGATGAACAGGTCGCTCAGCGCGAGCGACTTGCGGCGCAGCGCGTCCATGCCGCCCATCGGCTCGGCGGCGAGCATCGCGTCGATGCCGCATTCGAGCGCGCTCATCGAGAGCACCGGTGGCGTGCCGCAGGTGAAGCGGCGGATGCCGGCGGCGGGCCGGTAGTTGGGCGTGAAGGCGAACGGCGCGGCGTGGCCCATCCAGCCCGACAGCGGCTGCCACAGCTGCTCGGCGTCCATGCGCGCGGTGTGGCGCGGGTGCGCCCAGGCGAAGGCCGGCGCGCCGGGGCCGCCGTTCAGGTACTTGTAGCCGCAGCCGACCGCGAAGTCGGCGTCGCTCGCCACCAGCTCCACCGGCACCGCGCCGGCCGAATGCGCCAGATCCCAGACGACCAGCGCGCCGGCGGCATGCGCCGCGGCGGTGATCTCGGCCATCGGGTGCATGCGGCCGGTGCGGTAGTTGACGTGCGTCAGCATCAGCACCGCCAGGTCGGCGCCGATCGACGCCATCACGTCGCCGGCGGCCACCAGCCGCAGCTCGAAGCCGCGCTCGCGCGCCAGGCTCTCGGCGATGTAGAGGTCGGTCGGGAAGTTCTGCCGCTCGGACACGATCACGCGCCGCGACGGGTCGGTGGCGCGCATCAGGTCGAGCGCGGCGCCGAGCACCTTGAACAGGTTGACGGAGGTCGAATCGGCCACCACCAGCTCGCCCGGCCGAGCGCCGACCAGGCGCGCGATCTTGTCGCCCACGCGCTGCGGCAGGTCGATCCAACCGGCGCTGTTCCAGCTCCGGATCAGATCGCGGCCCCATTCCTGCGTCACCACCTCGGTCAGCCGCCCGGCGGTGGTGCGCGGCAGCACGCCGAGCGAATTGCCGTCGAGGTAGATCTCGCCGGCGGGCAGGTCGAACAGGTCGCGCAGCGGGGCCAGCGTGTCGTCAGCGTCGCGGCGAAGGGCGTCTTGTCTCGTGGTCGTCATCGGATCTCTCGCAGCACGGCGCGCACCGGCGAGGCGTCGGCCGTGATCAGTTTCAGGGGCAGGGCGATCAGTTCGTAGTCGCCTTCGGGCACGTCGTCGAGCACCAGGTTCTCCAGCACGCGCAGGTCGTGGCGGAGGAGGCGCTGGTGACTGTCGAGCGTCTTGCTGTCGGCCGGATCGACGGACGCGGTGTCGATGCCGACCAGCCGCACGCCGAGCGCCGCCAGCCAGTCGATGGCCTCGGGCGCGTAGGCGGCGAAGTCGTCGGTCCACGCGGTCGGCGCGCGCTGGTTCGTGCGCACCAGCACGCGCGGCGGCAGGTCGGCGGCGGCGCGTTCGAGATCGGCAACGGTGACCAGCGGCCGGCGGCCGATCGCGTGGATCACGCGGCAGCGGCCGAGGTAGGGTTCGAGTTCGACCGCGCCGATCGACGCGGCGCCGTCGGCATAGTGCAGCGGCGCATCCTCGGCATGCGCGCCGACGTGCGGCGACAGCGTCAGCGCCGAGACGTTGACCGGGCAGCCGGGCCGATGCGCGCGGACCAGGTCTGCGCGTAGGCGGTGTCGCCGGGGAACACCGGCGCGTCGGCGGACAGGGGCGGGGAGATGTCCCAGAGCTTGGGCATGGCGGGGCGGGTGGGCAGGGAAGCGGGCAACTCGACCGGCCGGGCCGCGGGGCAGCCATGTCGACGAGCGGCCGCACGGTAGCACCGGCTTTCGGGCCGTGGTGTCGGTTTTTTCGCACAGGTCGGGTGCGCCCCGACGCGTGGCCGGTGCGTCCTGCCGTGCGCGCTCGGAGGGTGAGAGGCCATGGCGGATGGCCTCTCACCCTCTCAGCCCGGCGTCGGCGCCCGCACCACCGTCACGGTGCAGGTCGACTCGGCCACCACCTGCGCCGAGACGCTGCCGAGGTAGCGCCGCAGCGCCGAGCTGCTGCGCGCGCCCATCACGATGTGGTCGATCTGGTTGCGGCGGGCGTAGTCGACGATCGCGGCGGCCGGGTCCGGCGCCTCGATCACGTGGAAGGTCACGCGCGCGTCCTGCTCGTGGCTCTTGATCGCGAGCGCCTGCACCACCGGCCGCGCCCAGTGCTTGAGCTGCACCAGCAGGTTGACGTGCTTGCTGCGGCCGTTCTCGTCCATCAGCTCGTCCATGCCGAGCCGGCTGGTGCGCATCACCGCCAGGCAGGCCAGGCGCGCGCCGGATTCGGTCTGCATCAGCCGCCGCACGGTGTGGCTGACGGCCTCCAGCAGCGCCGGCTCGGCGCCGGCCACGTCGACCGCGGCCAGCACGATCGGGCTGCGCACCGTCTGCTCGCTGGCGCCGCTGGCGCCGCGCGGCTCGGAACCGAGCGCGGCGAACCACTGGCGCACCGCCTGCACCGGGCCGCCGTCGACCGCGCGGCGCTCGGCCCGCGCCGTCAGCTTCACCTGCGCCGGGTTCTGCAGGTCGAACGCGAGCTGCGCCGCGCTCTGGTGGCGTCGCGCCGGATCGACCTCCAGGCAGCGCAGCACGATCTCCTGCAGCCATGGCGGGCATTCCTCGCGCAGCGCGCGCGGCGGCACGGGGTCGCGGAACAGCCGCTTGCGCAGACCGCGCACCGAGGTCGGCGCGCCGAATGGCCGCTCGCCGGTCAGCAGGTGGTAGAGGATCACGCCGAGCGCGAACAGGTCGCTCCGCGGGTCGTTGCGGACGAACTGGACCTGCTCCGGCGACATGTACGGGCCGGTGCCCATCGGCAGCTCGAATTCCTCCTCCAGCAAGTCGGGCAACTGGTCATGGCGCGACAGCCCGAAATCGACCAGCACCGCGTCGCCCGGCTTGCCGTCGGGGCCGGGGCGGAACATCACGTTGCTCGGCTTCACGTCGAGGTGGACGACGTGCTGGCGGTGCAGGTCGTGCAGCGCGGTCGCGACCTTCTGGCCGATCTCGGCCACCTCCCACACCGGGATCGGCGCGGCGTCGAGCCGCTCGCGCAGCGACGCACCGTCGATGCGCTCCATCACGATGTACGGCTGGTGCGAGAAGTCGCCCTTGGCGATGAAGCGCGGCACGTGCACGCCGGCGAGTGTCGGCATGATCATCTGCTCGACCTCGAAGCCGACGATGGTCGTCGGGTCGTCGCCGCCCTTGATGCGCGGCACCTTCATCAGCATCGGCGGGTCGCGGTCGTCGGGATGCACCCGCACGACGCGCCACAGGTTGGCCATGCCGCCCTGGTGCGCGCGCTCCTCGAGGCGGAAGCCGTCGATCACGCGGCCCGCCTGCAGCGTGACCGGGCCGGCGGTTTCGGGCAGCCCCTGAGCCGGCGCCGCGGGCGGCACCGGCGCGCCGGGAACGTCCGGCGTGCCCGGGGCGTCAGGACCCATCGCTCAGGCGATCGGCCAGCCGCGACGGCAGGCCGGCGGCACGGATCTTCCCGGCTGCCGCCTCGTGGTCGTAGGGCACGCGGTGGTAGGTGAGGGTGGCGCTGTCGGTGTCGAAGCTGGCGTAGCAGGCGGCCGGGTTGCCGTCGCGCGGCTGGCCGGCCGAGCCGGGGATCACCAGCCACTGGCGCTGCGGCGAGAGCGCGATCGGCACCTCGGGCACGGGCGTGAAGTCGCCCGCCTTGCCGATCGGCGACAGGTGGTAGAGCTTGGGGTCGTGCACGTGCCCGCAGAAGGTGTAGCGCTGGTCCGTGGCGTGCAGGCTGCGCACCGCGTCGAGCCGGGCGGTGATGTAGCCCCATTCGGCCGGCGCGAAGGCGTTGGCGTGCACGTACAGCCGGTCCTGGTCGATCAGCGACATCGGCAGCGCGCGCAGGAACTCGAGCTGCTGCGGCGTCAGGCGCTGGCGCGTCCAGGCCACCGCGCGCCGCGCCTGGTCGACCATGCTCGGCGCCGGGCCGCTGACCACCGCGGCATCGTGGTTGCCCATCACCGCGGCGGCGCCGGCGCCGACGTGCTCGCGCACCACGTCGATCACCCAGCCGGGGTCGGCGCCGTAGCCGACGAAGTCGCCGAGGAAGGCGTAGCGCTGCGCGCCCTGCCGCCGCGCATGCGCGAGCACGGCCTCGACCGCCTCGCGGTTGGCATGCAGGTCGGTGATCAGCGCCAGCTTCATGGTCGGTCCGGGCGCGGAGCGGGCGACGGCGGTGCCGTGTTCAACCGATGCGGCCGAGCAACAGGTACTCCATCAGCGCCTTCTGGACGTGCATGCGATTCTCCGCCTCGTCCCAGACCACGCTCTGCGGTCCGTCGATGACCTCGGCCTCGACTTCCTCGCCGCGGTGCGCCGGCAGGCAGTGCATGAAGAGGGCGTCGGGCTGCGCCACCGCCATCATCGAACGGTCGACGCGCCAGTCGGCGAAGGCGCGCTGGCGCGCCTCGTTCTCGGCCTCGTAGCCCATGCTGGTCCAGACGTCGGTGGTGACGACGTGCGCGCCGCGGCAGGCGTCGACCGGGCTCTTGAACACGCGCAGGCAATCGGTGCGGGTGACGCCGGCGACCTGCGGGTCGATCTCGTAGCCGCCGGGCGTGCTCACGTGCAGCGTGAAGCCGAGGATGTCGGCCGCCTGCACCCAGGTGTTGGCCATGTTGTTGCCGTCGCCGACCCAGGCCACCACCTTGCCCTGGATGCTGCCGCGGTGCTCGATGCAGGTGAACACGTCGGCCAGGATCTGGCACGGGTGGTATTCGTTGGTCAGGCCGTTGATCACCGGCACCCGCGAATGTGCCGCGAAGGCCTCGAGCTTGGATTGCTCGTAGGTGCGGATCATCACGATGTCGACCATGCGGCTGATCACGCGCGCGCTGTCTTCGACGGGCTCGGAGCGGCCGAGCTGGCTGTCGGCGGTGGTCAGGTTCACCACCGAGCCGCCCATCTGGTACATGCCGGCCTCGAAGCTGACGCGGGTGCGCGTGCTGGCCTTCTCGAAGATCATCGCCAGCGTGCGGTCGACCAGCGGCGTGTACTTCTCGTAGTTCTTGAAGCGCCGCTTGATGACGGCGGCGCGGTCCAGCAGGTAGGTGTATTCCTCGGCGCGCAGGTCCTTGAACTGCAGGAAGTGTTTCGTGAGGCTCATGCCGGGTTTCATGCTGCGGCTGGGGTGGCGAGAAACTCCCGGATCAGCGGGCACAGGATCGCGACGATCTGCGCCGCCTCGTCGGCCGACAGGATCAGCGGCGGCACGAGGCGGATCACGCGGTCCGCGGTGACGCTGAGCAAGAGCCCGGCCTCGGCGGCGCGGCCGAGCAGCTCGCCGCAATTGCGATCGAGCTCGATGCCGAGCATCAGGCCCTGGCCGCGGATCTCGACGAAGCCCGGCAGGCCTGCCAGCTCCGACTGCAGCCCCTCGCGCAGCTGCCGGCCGACCGTGGCGACGTGCTCGAGCATGCCTTCCTCCTGCATGATCGTCAGCGTCTCGATGCCAGCGCGCATCGCCAGCGGGTTGCCGCCGAAGGTGGTGCCGTGGTTGCCCGGGCCGAGCACCGTGGCCGCCCGCGGCCCGCACACCACCGCGCCGACCGGCACGCCCGAGCCCAGCCCCTTGGCCAGCGGCATCACGTCCGGCACGATGCCGGCCCACTGGTGCGCGAACCACTTGCCGGTGCGGCCGATGCCGCACTGCACCTCGTCGAGCATCAGCAGCCAGCCGCGCTCGTCGCACAGCCGGCGCAGCGCCTGCAGGTACGGGATCGTCGACGGGTTGATGCCGCCTTCGCCCTGGATCACCTCCAGGAACACCGCGACGACGTTCGGGTTCGTGGACGCCACCGATTCGATCGCCGCCAGGTCGTTCAGCGGCACGCGCACGAAGCCCTCGACCAGCGGGCCGAAGCCGGCCTGCACCTTCGGGTTGCCGGTGGCCGACAGCGTGGCGATCGAGCGGCCGTGGAAGGCCTTCTCGTAGACGATGATCTCCGGGCGATCGATGCCCTTGTCGTGGCCGAACTTGCGCGCGATCTTCAGCGCCGCCTCGTTCGCCTCCAGCCCGGTGCTGCAGAAGAACACCTTGTCCAGGCCCGACAGCTCGCACAGCTTGGCGGCGAGCCGCTCCTGCATCGGCGCGGCGTAGTAGTTCGAGGTGTGGATCAGCCGGCCGATCTGCTCCTGCAGCGCCGGCACCAGGCGCGGGTGGGCGTGGCCGAGCGTGTTGACGGCGATGCCGCCCAGCCCGTCGAGGTACTTGCGGCCGTCGGTGTCCCAGACCCAGCAGCCTCGGCCGTGCGACAGCGCCAGCGGCAGGCGGCCGTAGGTGTGCATCACATGGGGTTCGGCGAGGGCGTCGATCGGTTCGGGGGCGTTCATGCGCGGCTCCGGAGGGGGCGTGACGTGCGGCAAATCGCACATCCTGAGAGGGCGCCGATTCTAAGGGCCGTACCGTCGGCAGCCCATGACAGCCGATCGCTTGGCATCAAACCTGCTCGCCCGGGCCGGCAGGCGACAATTCGCCGCGCCCACTTCCACCCCGAAGGCATGTCGTCCCCCACCCCCCCGCGCGAGATCTTCATCCAGGGCATCACGCTCGATGGCAAGGCATTCCGCCCGAGCGACTGGGCCGAGCGGCTGGCCGGCGCGATGTCTTGCTTCCGCCCGGAAGGCACGCGGGAAGGCATCGGCGCGTTCATCGGCTATTCGCCGCTGTGCGTGCCGCGCGTGATCAACGGCGTGAAGTGCGTGATCGTCAACGAGCGGCTGCGCGACGTGGAGCCGATGGCCTGGGACTTCGTGATGAGCTTCGCCCGCGACAACCGGCTGCAGGTGGCCGAAGCCTGCCTGCTCGAAGATCCGCCGAAGCGGGCCTGAACCGCAATCCAGTCATCCGGCAATCCGGCAATCCGACGACCGGGCTGCCACGCTGTCCGGAAACCGGAACCGGGTTTCCCGCGGCCCAATGCAAGAAGGCCCGCAGAGCGGGCCTTCGTTGTTTTCTGCCGTGTCCCGGAAGCGGGTCAGGCGGCGGGACGAGCCGCGGCGGTGGCGAGCGCCTTGATCTTGGCCGACAGGCGGCTCTTGTGGCGAGCGGCCTTGTTCTTGTGGAAGATGCCCTTGTCGGCGACCGAATCGATCACGCTCTGGGCGGACTTGAACAGGTCGGCGGCGCGGGCGGCGTCGCCGGCGGTCACGGCCTTCTGCACGTTCTTGACGACGGTGCGGAAATGCGAGCGCAGCGCGGTGTTCGCGGCATTCAGCTTCACGTCCTGGCGGACGCGCTTGCGGCCCGACGCGATGCGAACCGTCTTCTTCTTGGCTTTGGAGGAGGTGGCCATGGGTCTAGCGTGTTCCGGGTTTGGGCAAAGACCGCGAGTATAGCGTCTTCTGCACAACCGCCACCCACGGCGTGGCGAGCGCGCCGCGGAGCCCCGTGGGCGCTACCTACAATCGCGCCTCGCGCTTCGCCGCACCTTCCCGACCTGCCGCCCGGCGGGCGTCCTCCTCCTGCTTCATGAACCTGCTTCGGGCTGCATCCACTGTCTCCCTGCTCACCCTCGCGTCTCGAATCACCGGACTGGTGCGGGAGCTGCTGATCGCCGCCAGTTTTGGTGCCAGCGCCTGGACCGATGCCTTCAACGTCGCGTTCCGCATCCCGAACCTGCTGCGCCGGCTGTTCGCCGAAGGCGCGTTCTCCCAGGCCTTCGTGCCGATCCTCGCCGAAACGCGCACGCGCGACGGCGACGCGGTCACCCGCTCGCTGATCGACGCCGTCGCGACCGTGCTGTTCTGGCTGCTGGCGGTCACCTGCGCCGTCGGCATCGCCGCCACGCCCTACGTCGTGTGGGTGATCGCCGCCGGACTGAAGGAGTTCGACGGCGCGGTCGTGATGACGCGCTGGATGTTCCCGTACATCGGCTTCATGTCGCTGCTGGCGCTGGCCTCGGGCGTGCTGAACACCTGGCGCCGCTTCGCGGTGGCGGCGGCGGCGCCGCTGTTCCTGAACGTCGCGGTGATCGCCGCCGCGCTGTGGTTGTCGCCGGTGCTGGAGCGCCACGGCATCCAGCCCATGTACGCGCTGGCGTTCGGCGTGCTCGTCGGCGGCGTGCTGCAACTGGCCAGCGTGCTGCCATCGCTGCGCGTCATCGGCTGCCTGCCGCACATCGGCCTCACGCCGGCCGCGCTGCGCGGAGCCTGGCACCACCCGGGCGTGCGCCGCGTGCTGCGGCAGATGCTGCCGGCGATCGTCGGCGTGTCGGTGGCGCAGATGTCGCTGATCGTCAACACGCAGATCGCGTCGCACCTGGGCGTCGGCGCGGTGTCGTGGCTGACCTACGCCGACCGGCTGATGGAATTCCCGACCGCGCTGCTGGGCGTCGCGCTGGGTGTCGTGCTGCTGCCGCAGCTTTCCGCGGCGCGCGCACAGGGCGATCCGGCCGCGTATTCCGGCCTGCTCGATTGGGGCCTGCGCCTGGTCGTGCTGCTGGCGCTGCCCTGCGCGGTGGCGCTGCTGGTGTTCTCGAAAGCGCTGGTCGCCGTCCTCTACCACTACGGGCGCTTCTCGCCGACCGACGTGCAGCAGACGGTGCTCGCGCTGATGGGCTACGGCGTCGGGCTGATGGGGCTGGTCGGCGTCAAGGTGCTCGCGCCCGGCTTCTATGCGCGCCAGGACATCCGCACGCCGGTGCTGATCGCGATCGTCGTGCTGGCGCTGACGCAGGCGATGAACCTGCTGTTCGTGCCGCGCCTGGGCCACGCCGGGCTGGCGCTGTCGATCGGACTGGGTGCGCTGCTGAACGCCGCGCTGCTGTTCGTCGGCCTTCGGCGTCGCGGCACGTACCAGCCGGCGCCGGGCTGGGCACTGTTCGGGCTGCGTGTGCTGGTCGCCACCGCGGTGCTGGGCGGCGCGTTGTTCGCCGCGCAGCATGCGGTGGACTGGGTCGCGCTGCAGGCGCATGCCGGGCGGCGAATCGCGCTGCTGGCGGCGTGCCTGGTCGGCGCGGGGGCCCTGTACTTCGGCACGCTGCTGGCGAGCGGATTGAAGCTGCGAGATTTCGCGCGCCGGGGGTAGACTGCCCGGATGTCCGAGCCATTTCGGTTTGCAGCGCCGACGGCACTGGAGTACTTCGCCAGCCTGGTCGCCGATGACGCCAGCCTGCCGCTCGTCGAGGCTGCGGTGGCAATCGCGCAGGACGAATTCCCCGATCTCGATACGCAGACGGTGCTGGCAGACATCGATTCGATGGCCGAACGCCTTCGCCGGCGCATCCCGGCCGACGCCCCGGCCGTGCAGCGGCTGCGCTGGCTGAACCGCTACTTCTTCCAGGAGCTCGGTTTCGCCGGCAACGTCAACAACTACTACGACGCGCACAACAGCTACCTGAACAGCGTGCTTACCACGCGCCGCGGCATCCCGATCACGCTGGCGGTGCTCTACATCGAGCTGGCGACGCAGATCGGCCTGACGGCGCGCGGCGTGTCGTTTCCCGGACACTTCCTGGTCAAGCTGAGGATGCACGCGGGCGCGCACCATGGCGAGGTGGTGATCGACCCGTTCACCGGCCAGTCGCTGTCGCGCGAGGAGCTCGACGAACGCGTCGCGCCGTACAAGCGCAGCCAGGGCTTGATGGGCGATTTCGATGCGCCGCTCGGCCTGTTCCTGCAGACCGCGGAGCCGCGCGAGGTGGTCGCGCGGCTGCTGCGCAACCTGAAGGAGATCCACCGCACCGGGTCCGACTGGCCGCGGCTGCTGGCAGTGCTCGACCGGCTGGTGATCCTGCTGCCGCAGGCCTACGAGGAGCGCCGCGACCGCGGGCTGGCGCTGGCGGAACTCGGCGAACTCGGCCGGGGCGCGGACGAACTGGCGGTGTATCTCGACCACTGCACCAACGCACCCGACCGCGCGGCAATGCGCGCCCGCTACGACGAACTGCGCCGCCGCCGGCTGCACTGAATCTCGCGGGATGCAGGGTCCGGTGCACGCGCGCCTACCGCGCCGCCGACCGCATCGGGCAGCGCCGGCGCCGCGCCGCGCGTGCGACGCACAGCGGCGCGCCCACCGCGCCGGCCACTAGAATCGCGCCGCCCGGCCGCCGCCGCCGGGCAGATCCCTCCGCGGCGCCCGCGCGCCCCCGCCACGACCGTCGCCCCGACCGCCGCCACCCCGGATGAACCTGACCGCCGCCCAACGACGCACCCTGGCCTGGGCGAGCATCGGCATCGTCGCGCTCGCGCTGGTCTGGCTGCTGGCGCCGGTGCTGACACCGTTCCTGATCGGCGCGGTGATGGCCTACGCGCTGCACCCGACGGTCGAGCGGCTGGCGCGGCGGCGCGTGCCGCGCGTTCTGGCGGTGACGATCGTCGAGCTGGCGATGATCGTCGCGGTCCTCGCGGTGCTGCTGCTGATCGTGCCGATCCTGTCGAAGGAGCTGCCGCTGCTGCGCGAGCAGATTCCGCTGCTGGCCGACCGGCTGAACCAGACGCTCTCGCCCTGGCTGGCCGAGCGCGGCGTGCAGGTGGCGCTGGACATCGACAGCATCAAGTCCTTCGTGCTGAAGTACATGAACGCCAACCTCGAGGACTGGGCGGGCACAGCGCTCAGCTCCGCGCGCATCGGCGGCAGCATCGTGATGACGGTGATCGGCAACGCCGTGCTGGTGCCGGTGGTGCTGTTCTACCTGCTGCTCGACTGGCCCAACCTGCTGGCGCGCCTGCGCCGCCTGGTGCCGCCGCGCGCGCTGCCGGCGTTCGAGAGCTTCGTCGACGATTGCGATTCGGTGCTCGGCCAGTACCTGCGCGGCCAATTGCTCGTGATGGTGGTGCTGGCGGCGTACTACGGCGTGGCGCTGGCGCTGTTCCGCTTCGAGCTGGCGGTGCCGGTGGGCGTGTTCACCGGCCTTGCGATCTTCATCCCCTACCTCGGCTTCGGCCTCGGGCTGCTGCTCGCGCTGCTGGCGGCGGTGCTGCAGTTCGGCAACCTGTACGGCCTGGTCGCGGTGGCGGTGGTCTACGGCATCGGGCAGCTGGTGGAGAGCCTGTTCCTGACGCCGCGCCTGGTCGGCGAGCGCATCGGCCTGAACCCGCTGGCGGTGATCTTCGCGCTGCTCGCATTCGGCCAGCTCTTCGGGTTCGCCGGCGTGCTGATCGCGCTGCCGGTCAGCGCGGTGCTCGTCGTCGCCGCGCGCCGGCTGCAGGCGAGCTACCTGGAAAGCCCGCTGTACCGTGGTTGAGCGTGGTTGGACGGTATGCAGCAATTGACGCTGGACATCGTCGCCCCGCCGGAGCACAGCTTCGAGAATTTCGTCCCGGGCGACAACGCCGACGCGCTCGCGCACCTGCCGGGCGTGCCCGGCCAGCCGGTGCCGGTGTACCTGTGGGGGCCGCCCGGCTCGGGCAAGACGCACCTGCTGCAGGCGCTGGCGGCGCAGGTGCAGGCAGCGGGCGGGCGGGTCGCCTGGTTCGATGCCGATCGGACGCTGCCGTGGACATTCACCGACGGGCTGTCCCTGATCGTGCTCGACGACTGCGAGGCCTACGATGCGGCGCGCCAGCAGGCCGCGTTCGCGCTGTTCGTCGAGGCGACGACGCGCGCTCTGCCGGTGGCGGCCGCCGGCCGGCAGCCGCCAGTCGACCTGCCGCTGCGCGACGACCTGCGCACCCGACTGGGCTGGGGGCCGGTGTTCGCACTTTCGCCGTTGTCGGATGCGCAGGCGCGTGCCGCGCTGCGCCGAGAGGCCGATCGGCGCGGGCTCTTTCTTTCCGACGACGTGATGGACTACCTGTTGAACCGATTCTCCCGTGACATGAAGCACCTGATGCGACTGCTCGACCGGATCGATGCCTACGCGCTCGCCGCCAAGCGGGCGGTGACGCTGCCGCTGCTGCGGCAGATGCTGGCGCAGGAGGGGCAGTCATGACACTACCTTGGTCGAGCTTTCCGCGGGCCGAGCGCCCGGCCGCTCCGAAGCCGGCCCGCATCCCCTCCTCGGGGGATCGGCCGACGTACCCGTCGGGCGAGGGGCAGTCATGACATCCGGTTTGTGCCTGTTCGACCTCGACCACACGCTGCTGCCGCTGGATTCGGACCACGCCTGGGGCGAGTTCCTGATCCGCCTGGGTTGGGTCGACGAGGCCGACTTCCGCCGTCGCAACAACGCGTTCTATGCCGACTACCAGACCGGCGTGCTCGACATCGAGGCCTACATCGCGTTCACCACCGAGCCGATGCGCCGCCGCGGGCCGCAGGCGTCCGACGCGGCGCACCGCCAGTTCATGCGCGAGGTGATCGAGCCCAACCTGCGTCCGCCGGCGCGCGAACTGGTGGCCGAGCACCGGCAGCGCGGCGACCTGATCGCGCTGGTGACGGCGACCAACGAGTTCGTCACCGCACCGATCGCGACCGCCTTCGGCATCGATCACCTGATCGCCGTCCGGCTCGAACGCGATGCAACGGGTACCATCACCGGCCGCATCGACGGTACGCCGAGCTTTCGCGAGGGCAAGGTCCGGCGGGTCGAGCAGTGGCTCGGCGGCCTCGGCCGCGGCTGGGGCGATTTCGGGCGGATCAGCGTCTACAGCGATTCGCCGAACGACCTGCCGCTGCTCGAGCGGGCCACCGAACCGGTGGCGACCAATCCCTCGCAAGCACTCGAGGCGGTGGCGCGAGAGCGCGGCTGGCGGATCCTGCAACTCTTCACATGATCAAGAAACTCATCGACAGGCTGCTCGGCAAGACGAAGCCGGCGGGGCCGAGCGCGTCGCAATCCCAGGGCAAGCGCATCGAGTTCGCCAAGGCCGAGCACCAGATCGACCCGTCGCTGGTCGACGAGCGGGCGGTGAAGGTGGTGGCCACGCTGACCGAAGGCGGCTTCGAGGCCTACATCGTCGGCGGCGCGGTGCGCGACCTGCTGCTCGGCCTGCGCCCGAAGGATTTCGACGTGGCCACCAACGCCACGCCGGAGGAGGTGAAGGGCCTGTTCCGGCGCGCCTTCATCATCGGCCGGCGCTTCCGCATCGTGCACGTCGTGTTCGGCCGCGGCCGGCAGGATCGCGGGCTGTCCGAGGTGATCGAGGTATCCACCTTCCGCGCGATGATGGATTCGGCCGCCGCCGACCAAGTCAGCGGCAACGAGAAGACTTCCAGGAGCGACCTGGCCGGCAAGACGCACGTCGTCGACGCCGAGGGCCGGGTGCTGCGCGACAACGTCTGGGGCCCGCAGATCGAAGACGCCGCGCGGCGCGACTTCACCGTCAACGCGATGTACTACGACCCGCAGCGCGAGATCGTCGTCGACTACCACGGCGGCATCCAGGACGCCCGCAAGAAGCTGCTGCGCATGATCGGCGACCCCGAAGCGCGCTACCGCGAGGACCCGGTGCGCATCATCCGGGCGATCCGCTTTGCCGCGAAGCTCGGCTTCGAGATCGAGCCGCGCACGCGTGCGCCGATCCGCGCGATGGCCGCGCTGCTCGACAACGTGCCGCTCTCGCGCATGTTCGACGAGATGATCAAGCTCCTGCAGACCGGCCACGCGCTGGCCAGCATCGAAGAGTTGCGCAAGCAGGGCCTGCACCGCGGCGTGTTCCCGGTGCTCGACGTGGCGCTCGACGAGGCGCACCGCCACGACGGCCGCGAGAAGTTCGTCCAGCTCGCGCTGGCCGACACCGACCGCCGCGTGTCCGAAGGCAAGCCGGTGGCGCCGAGCTTCATGCTCGCCTGCATGCTGTGGCACGACGTGCAGGACGGCTGGCAGCGGCTGAAGGCGCGCGGCGAGCCGGCCTTCCCGGCGCTGCAGCAGGCGGTCGACGGCGTGTTCGACGCCCGCATCGGAGACATCTCCGGCCGCGGCAAGCTGGCCGCCGACATGCGCGAGATCTGGATGATGCAGCCGCGCTTCGACCGCCGCACCGGCAGCGGGCCGTTCACGCTGGTCGAGCAGCCGCGCTTCCGGGCCGGGTTCGATTTCCTGCGCTTGCGGGCCGATGCCGGCGAGATCGACGCCGAACTCGCCGAATGGTGGGAAGACTTCTCGCTCGCCGACGACGCCGAGCGGCGCCGGTTGGTCGATGCGGCGCGCGACGAAGAATCCTCCCGCCGTGCCGCGCCGCGCGCCGCACCCGCCGCCGTTCCCGGTGCGACAGACGCGCTGGCCGAGGGCGCGGAGCCGGCCAAGAAGCGCCGCCGGCGCCGCCGCAAGCCGGCTGCGGGCGCCGATGCCGGCAGCGACGCGGGTGATGCCGCCGAGCCGGCCGAAGCCGGTGCCTCCGACGCGCCGTCCGGCGGCCGTCAGGCCCCGTCGACGTGAGCCTGGAGCCGCCGGTCGACACCTGGATCGGGCTCGGCGCCAACCTGGGTGACGCCCACGCGACGCTCGACGCCGCCTGCGAGGCGCTGGCGGCGCTGCCTCGGACGCGGCTCGTGGCGCGTTCGTCGGTGTGGCGCAGCGCGCCGATCGACGCCGCCGGCCCGGATTTCCTCAACGCCGTCGCGCACCTGCAGACGCGGCTCGACCCGCACGCGCTGCTGGCCGCGCTGCACGCCATCGAGGCCGGCCACGGCCGCGAGCGTCCCTACCGCAACGCGCCGCGCACGCTGGACCTGGATTTGCTGCTCTACGGCAATCAACGCATCGACACGCCGATGCTCGTCGTGCCCCACCCGCGGGCCCATCTGCGCGCCTTCGTGCTGTGCCCGCTCGCCGAGTTGATGCCGGGCGGCGAAGTCCCTGGCCGGGGCCCGATCGATCAACTGCTCGACGCCGTCGGCGACCAGCGGATCGAACGCCTGGAGCCCAACCGAACCGGTTCGCGCGGCTGATGTCCGGCCTGCTCGATCGTTTCCGGCACATCGCCATCGAAGGTCCGATCGGCGTCGGCAAGAGCACGCTCGCCCGCCGGCTGGCCACCCACCTGAACGCCGAGCTGCTGCTCGAGAAGGCCGAGGAGAACCCGTATCTGGAGCGCTTTTACGGCGACATGGCGGGCTTTGCGCTGCAGACGCAGCTGTTCTTCCTGTTCCAGCGCATGCGGCAGATGCAGTCGGTGGCACAGGCCGGCATGTTCACCGGGGGGTTCGTCAGCGATTTCATGTTCGCCAAGGACGCGCTGTTCGCGCGCATGAACCTGAGCGACGACGAATACCGGCTGTACGCGCAGATCTACGACCAGGCGGCGCAGCAGGTGCACGAGCCGGACCTGATCGTGTGGCTGCAGGCGACGCCGGAAACGCTGCTGCAGCGCATCCGCCGGCGCGGCCTGCGCATGGAGCAGGGCATCAGCGCCGACTACCTGGAGCGCCTGAGCGCGGCCTACATCGAACACTTCGCGAACCTGGGCGGCACGCCGCTGTTCGCCGTGGTCACCGACCATTTCAACCCGGTCGACGAGCCGGAGCACTTCGAGCAGCTCCTGGAGCGCCTGGGCCGGTTCGACGGACTGCGCGGCGTCTACGACCCGGCGCCTCCGTCGAACTGGATCCCGGCCGATCCGGTGGCGTGAGGCGGCGCGGCGCGGCGGCTGCGCCGGCCGGCGTCGTGCTTTGGTGGCCGGCCACGGCCGACCCCTTACACTCCGCGCGTTTCAGTGGCATGACTGTTCCGTGACACCCTGGGCAGGGTCGGGCGGCGCGGGGAGGATTCGATGCTGTTTGGCAAGCTGCTGCCGCGCGAGGGCAATTTCTTCGAGTTGTTCAACCAGCACGGCGGCTACATCGTCGAGGGCGCCCGCGCCTTCATGCAGCTCATGCAGTACTACGGCGACCCGATGCTGCGCGACAAGTACGCGAGCGATGTCGGCAACGCCGAGCGCCAGGCCGACCGTGTCACCGCCGAGGTCAACCGCCTGCTGCACAAGACCTTCATCACGCCGATCGACCGCGAGCAGATCCACCAGCTCATCAACGCGATGGACGATGTTCTCGACCTGCTGCAGGACGTGACCGAGACGATGTCGCTGTACGACGTGCGGGCGATGAACGACGACATCCTGCGGCTCGGCGACCTGAGCGCGAAGTGCTGCGAGCGCGTGCAGCACGCGGTGTCGCTGCTGCCCAAGCTGAACGAGAACGCCACCGCCGAGGCGGCGATCAAGACCTGCGGCGAGATCGACAAGCTCGAGTCCGACGCCGACCGGGTCATGCGCTCGGCGATG
This sequence comes from Piscinibacter sp., assembly GCA_044223035.1. Taxonomy (GTDB): domain Bacteria; phylum Pseudomonadota; class Gammaproteobacteria; order Burkholderiales; family Burkholderiaceae_C; genus JBGAMJ01. The sequence goes on along the minus strand of JBGAMJ010000010.1, from coordinate 40,810 downwards.
TCCCGCCTGTTCCGCGAAGAGACCGACATGCGCGAGCTGATCAAGCTGAAGACGATCTACGAGCAGCTCGAATCGATCACCGACCGCTGCGAGGATGTGGCGAACCTGATCGAAGGCGTGGTCCTCGAGAACTCCTGATGCGCCGGCCTGCCCCGGTGGCGGCCCGCCGCGGCGGCGCGGCGCCCGCGTCCCCGTGTTACGCGGGAGCCTGCCGATGAGCGCGATCGAGACCTCGTTCTGGGTCGTCGCCCTGCTGGTCGCGCTCGCGATCGTGTTCGACTTCATGAACGGCTTCCACGACGCCGCGAACTCGATCGCGACCGTGGTGTCCACCGGCGTGCTCAAGCCGCAGCAGGCGGTCGTGTTCGCGGCGTTCTTCAACGTCGTCGCGATCTCGATCTTCCAGCTCAAGGTCGCGGCGACCATCGGCAAGGGCATCGTCGTGCCGGGCGTGGTCGATCACCACGTCGTGTTCGGCGCGCTGGTCGGCGCGGTGCTGTGGAACGTGATCACCTGGCTGTGGGGCATACCGTCGAGTTCGTCGCACGCGCTGATCGGCGGCATCGTGGGCGCGGTGATGGCCAAGGCCGGCGCGCATTCGCTGATCGCCGAGGGCGTGTGGAAGACGGTGCTGTTCATCTTCGTGTCGCCGCTGCTCGGCTTCGTGCTCGGATCGCTGCTGATGGCGATCGTGGCCAACCTGTTCCGGCACGCCTCGCCGCTGCGCGTGGACAACTGGTTCCGGCGGCTGCAGCTCGTGTCGGCCGGCCTGTACAGCCTCGGCCACGGCGGCAACGATGCGCAGAAGACGATCGGCATCATCTGGATGCTGCTGGTGGCGACCGGCTACGCCGGCGCCGGCGATGCGCGCCCGCCCTCATGGGTGATCTGGTGCTGCTACATCGCCATCGGGATGGGCACGATGTTCGGCGGCTGGCGCATCGTCAAGACCATGGGCCAGCGGATCACCAAGCTGAAGCCGGTCGGCGGTTTCTGCGCCGAGACCGGCGGCGCGCTGACGCTGTTCCTGGCGACGGCGCTCGGCATCCCGGTGTCGACCACGCACACGATCACCGGCGCGATCGTCGGCGTCGGCTCGACGCGGCGGGTGTCGGCGGTGCGCTGGGGCGTGGCCGCCAACATCGTCTGGGCCTGGATCTTCACGATCCCGGCGTCGGCCTTCATGGCGGGCATCGCCTACTGGATCGGGCTGGTGCTGTTCTCCTGAGCGCCGCGGCCCGATGCCGCCCTCCGCCCCGCGGTGGCGGGCCGGGGTGGATCTGCCGGCTCACTGGCTGATCTTGCGCGCCTCTTCCACCTGGTACTCGAAGTAGCGCTGGCCGCTGAACGCCAGCGTCGCCATCAGCACGCCGGCGCCGGTCATCAGCGCCAGCGCGACGCCGATCACCACCGCCCAGCCGCTGGCCGGCGCGCTGCGCCCGGGGTTGTGGCGGGCGTTCCACGCCTCGTCGGATGTCAGCCCGTAGACGATCGCGGTCAGCATCCCGCCGGCCAGCATCAGGCCGAGCAGCGGGATCAGCGCCCAGGCCAGCATGTCGTCCTGGCCGAGGCTGCGCATGCGATGCACGCCGTAGATGCCGAGCAGCGTCGGCCACGGGTGCAGCCAGGCGCGCAGGTCGCGCCAGCCGTACAGGTAGACGCGGTGCAGGCCGAGGCTGCCGGCGATGAACGCGATCCAGGTGGCGAGCGTCTTCGAGCGCAGCCGTGGCGGTGCGACGGGCTGGGCCAGCGCCGCGGCGTTCATGCGCCGGCCTCGGGTGCGGCCCGGTCGCCCGGCCCGAGCGCGCGTTGCATCAACACCACGTCGAGCCAGCGGTCGAACTTCCAGCCCGACGCCTTCAGCACGCCGGTCGGCTCGAAGCCGAGCGCGCGGTGCACGCCGATCGAACCGGCATTGGCCGAATCGCCGATCACCGCCAGCATCTGGCGCGCGCCCTGCGCCTGGCAGCGTGCGATCAGCTCGGCGAGCAGCAGGCGGCCGACGCCTTGGCCGGTGGCTTGCGGATCGAGGTAGACCGAGTCTTCCAGGCAGAACCGGTAGGCGCGGCGCGGCCGGAAGTGGTTGGCGTAGGCGTAGCCCAGCACCGTGCCGCCGCGCTCGGCCACCAGCCACGGAAGGCCCTTCGATAGCACGTCGTCGCGGCGGCGCGACATCTCGGCGAGGTCGGGAGCGTCGAGCTCGAAGGTGCCGGTGCCGTGCATCACGTTCCAGGCGTAGATGGCGGTGATGGCGGGCAGGTCTTCGGTGGTGCTGGGGCGGATCAGGAGGGAAGCGCGGGTCATCGGTGCTCTCGGTTCGGCCGCGCAGTTTATAATGCGCGGTTTTCGGCGACGGCCAGCTTCCAGCCAGTTCGATCCAGCCTCCTTGCACCGCGTTCACTGCGTGCAGCGCGAAGGGGCCATCGGGCGGGCGCCAAGCGGCGTATCTACGGCGCCGGAAGTCCGGGGGCTCGCAGCGCGGCCCCGAATCCGCCCTCCGGCCGGCCGCATTGATTGCAGGCCGCGGCGCGAGGGGCCGGGCTCGGGTCGGCGCGCGGCAGGGGTCGTGTGCCGACCTCGCCGCATCGGGCCGTTTTCTGCTCTGCTCGCCCTGAGTGTCTCCTTGGCGTGGTGGACATCGTCACATTTCAAGGTTCAAGGAAACTTTCATGGTCGTCATCCGACTCGCCCGTGGCGGCGCCAAGAAGCGCCCGTTCTTCAACATCGTCGTGGCCGACCAGCGCATTCGCCGCGACGGCCGCTTCATCGAGCGCGTGGGCTTCTACAACCCGGTCGCCGCCGGCGCCGAGCAGCCGCTGCGCGTCGCGTTCGACCGCATCGACTTCTGGTCGAAGCAGGGCGCGCAACTGTCGCCGACGGTCCAGCGCCTGGTCGACCAGGCCAAGGCCGCGGCCTGACGCCGCTTCAGGCACCAGCGCAGGCGGTGGCAGCGCCATCGTCGCCGTTCGACGGCGTCGAGCCGGCCTGGCCGGACGACGCGGTCGAGGTCGGCCGCATCGGCGAAGCCTGGGGCGTCAAGGGCTGGTTCCGCGTGACGCCCTATGCGACCGATCCGCAGGCGCTGTTCTCGTCGCGCCGCTGGTTCCTGAAGCCGCCCGAGGCGCAGTCGCCGCTCGGCAAGCGGCCGGCCGCGTCATCGGCCGTGCCGGCGTGGCTGCGCATCGCCACCTGCCGTGAGCACGGTGACGGGATCGTCGCACAGGCCCACGACGTGGCCGATCGCGGCGCCGCCGAGGCGCTGCGGGGCGCGCGCATATTCATCTCGCGCGACAGCTTCCCGACGCCCGAGCCCGATGAGTTCTACTGGGTCGACCTGATCGGCCTCGCGGTGGTCAACCGCGACGGCGAGCAACTCGGCCACGTGGCCGGGCTGATCGACACCGGCCCGCACAGCGTGCTGCGGGTGCAGCCCGAAGCGGCCGAGGCGCCGGAGCGGCTGATCCCGTTCGTCGGTGCCTACGTCGTCGACGTGAGCCTGGCGCAGCGCGTCGTCACCGTCGACTGGGGCCTCGACTTCTGATCGAGCCTGCCGCGCCGCGGCGCCCGATGCGATTCGACGTCATCACGCTGTTCCCCGAGCTGTTCGCGCCTCACCTGACCGTCGGCGTGACCCGGCGCGCGTTCGAGTCGCGCCAGGTCGACGTGCGCCTGTGGCCGCTGCGCGAGCATGCGGACGACGCCTACCGCCGCGTCGACGACCGGCCTTACGGCGGCGGCCCGGGCATGGTGATGCTGTGCGAGCCGCTGGAGCGTGCGCTGGCGGCGGTGCGCGCCGATCGCGCGGGTGATGCGGCCCTGCCGGCCGACGCGAACGACGTGATCGATGCCGTCGAGGCGAAAGGTGCGACCGACGCGGCTGGCATCGCGGCGATGCCCGCGGCCTCTCATGCTTCCAACGTGCCGCTGGTGCACTTCACTCCCACCGGCCGGCGCCTCGACCAGGCCGTCGTCCGCCGCTTCGCCGCGGGCCCGGGCGCGATCCTGTTGTGCGGGCGCTACGAAGGCATCGACCAGCGCTTCCTCGACCGCCATGTCGACATCGAACTCAGCCTGGGCGACTTCGTGCTGTCCGGCGGCGAGTTGCCGGCGCTGGCCCTGCTCGACGCGGTTGCGCGGTTGCAGCCCGGCGTGCTCGGCGACGAGCGCTCGCATCAGCAGGACAGCTTTTCCGACGGCCTGCTCGACTGCCCGCACTACAGCCGCCCCGAGGCGATCGTCCGAGGCGGATCCGCCGACGCGGTGCCAGCGGTGCTGTTGTCGGGCCACCACGCCGACATCGCGCGCTGGCGGCGCGAACGCTCGCTCGAGCTGACCGCCCGCCGCCGTCCTGACCTGATTGCCGCGGCGCGCGCTGCCGGTGCGCTCGGCCGCGACGACGAAAAGTACCTGGCGTCGCTCGGGCTATAATCAAAGGCTTTTCGATCCTCTGCCGCGTCCGGGTCATGGCCGGCCCTTCAAGGGCCATGCCGAACCGGGCAGCCGCTGCCGGCATCCGTGCCGCGGCCGCCGCCCCGGCCCGAACACCTCCTCCCACAACGCGCGGGCAAGATCGACGGAGAAACCGATGGACCTGATCCAGACCCTCGAAAAAGAGGAAATCGCGCGCCTGAACAAGACGATTCCGGCCTTCGCCCCCGGCGACACCGTGATCGTCAACGTCAACGTCGTCGAAGGCACCCGCAAGCGCGTGCAGGCCTACGAAGGCGTCGTGATCGCCAAGCGCAACCGCGGGCTGAACTCCAGCTTCATCGTGCGCAAGATCTCGAGCGGCGAAGGCGTCGAGCGCACCTTCCAGACCTACAGCCCGCTGATCGCGTCGGTCGAGGTCAAGCGCCGCGGCGACGTGCGCCGCGCGAAGCTCTACTACCTGCGCAACCGCTCGGGCAAGTCGGCGCGCATCAAGGAAAAGCTGGCCTGACCAACGGCGGCCGGCCACGGCCACCGTCGTTTCGTCCGGGGCGGGCGGCGCGGGCGTAAGCTGCGCTTCCCGTGTCGTCGTGAAGGCCGCCTCCGGGCGGCCTTCCTGCATGGGAATTCCGCGATGGCACTCCACTTCAATCCGCAGGAACTGCCGGTGCTGCGCACCGACGAGCACCTGCCCGCGGTCGAGGTCGATCGGCTGCGTCCGCCGGCGCTGCGCCGGCGCTTCGCCGCGCCGCCGGTCTGGCGGCCCGAGATCGAAGGCGAGCCGCGCTTCGGCGCTCGCGAGCCGACGCATGCGTCGGTGCTGGTGGCGCTGGTCGACCGTGGCGAGCCGACGGTGCTGCTGACGCAGCGCACCGATCACCTGAACGACCACCCGGGGCAGATCAGCTTCCCGGGCGGCCGCGCCGAGCCGGAAGATGGCGGGCCGGTCGGCACCGCGCTGCGCGAAGCGCAGGAAGAGATCGGCCTGGCGCCGAGCCACGTCGACGTGCTCGGCAGCCTGCCGATCTACACCACCGGCACCGGTTTCCTGGTGACGCCGGTGGTGGCGCTGGTGGAGCCGGGGTTCAGCGTCACCGCCGATCCGTTCGAGGTGGCCGAGGTGTTCGAGGTGCCGCTGTCGTTCCTGATGACGCCGGCGCACCACCGCCACCATGCGGTCGAGTTCGCTGGCGTGCGACGCGAATTCCTGTCGATGCCCTGGCAGACCGTCGACAGCGACGGCACGCCGCGGCGCTACTTCGTCTGGGGCGCCACCGCGGCGATGCTGCGCAACCTGTACCGCTTCCTGGCGGCCTGACGCGGGCCGCGCCGCGCACCGTGCCGGGGTGCGTGGGGCACGAGCAGCCGCCCCGCAGAGGTGCGCCGCTATCATCGCCGCGCATGAGTTTCTTCGCCGTCCTGTTCGCGCTGCTGATCGAACAGCTCAAGCCGCTGCCGCGCCAGAACCCCGTTCACGAGGCGCTGACCGGCTGGATGCGCTGGGTCGGGCGCAATCTCGATGCCGGCCGCGAGTCGCATGCCTGGGTCGTCTGGTGCGTGACCTGCCTCGCGCCGGCGCTGCTGGCCTGGGGCGTCTATGTCGCGGCGGTGCGCGCGAACCTGCTGGCCGGCCTGGCCTGGGACGTCGCGGTGCTGTACGTGACGCTCGGCTTCCGCCAGTTCAGCCACCACTTCACCGACATCCGCGATGCGCTCGAGCGCGGCGACGAGAACGAGGCGCGCCGCCTGCTCAGCGAGTGGCGGCACCTGGACGCGAGCGAGCTGCCGCGCACCGAACTGCTGCGCCACGTCATCGAGCACTCGCTGCTGGCGGCGCACCGGCATGTGTTCGGCGTGTTCTTCTGGTTCGTCGTGCTGTCGTCACTCGGCCTCGGGCCGGCCGGCGCCGTGCTGTACCGGCTCGCGGAGTTCGCCAGCCGCTACTGGGCCTACCGCAACCGCACCGTCGGCCAGCCGACCAACGAGCGCGTGATGCACGTCTCGCAGCGCGTGTTCGGCCTGATCGACCGCCTGCCGGCACGGATGACCGCGTTCGGCTTTGCGGTGGTCGGCAACTTCGAGGAGGCGGTCAACTGCTGGCGGCGCGACGCCGGGCTGTGGAAGCATCCGAACGAAGGGATCATCCTGGCCGCCGCGGCCGGGGCGGTCGGCATCCAGCTCGGGGGCAGCGCCGCGCCGGGCGTGACGCCGGACCGGTCCAAGACCTTCGACCGCGGCAGCCCCGGCGACGACACCGCCGCCGAAGGCTCCACCACCGGCGCATCGCCCGAGTTCGGCCACTTGCGCAGCCTCGTCGCGCTGGTCTGGCGCTCGGTGGTGCTGTGGATGCTGCTGCTGGCGGTGCTGTCGCTGGCCCACGTGATCGGCTGACGCCGGCTCGACCGGCCGAGCGGTTCACCAGCGCGTCTGTGTCAGCTCCCGAAGGATCTCGCCGTAGATGCGGTAGCGCGATTCGCCGATCGCGCCGCGCTCCACCGCGGCGGTGATGCCGCAGCCCGGCTCCTGCTGGTGCGTGCAGTTGTAGAAGCGGCAGTGCGAGGACGGCTCGCGCAGGTCCGGCATCAGCGTCGGCAACTGGCGCGCCTCGATCTGGCGCAGCCCGAATTCCTGGAAGCCGGGCGAATCGATCAGCGCCGTCGTGCGGGCGCTGTCCAGCCAGTACCACTGCGTCGACGTGGTGGTGTGGCGGCCGGAGTTCAGCGCTTGCGAGATCTCGCCGACCTGCGCCTTCGCGTCCGGCGCCAGCAGGTTGATCAGCGTGCTCTTGCCGGCGCCGCTCGGGCCGAGCACGAGCGTCGTGCGGCGCACCAGCACGTGGCCCAGGCGTTCGCGCGCCTCGGCCGGCCGCGCCTTCAGCGCGACCTCGTGCACCGGGTAGCCCATCGCCTGGTACGGCGCCAGCCGGGCGCGCGCCGCGTCGATGGCAGGAAGGTCGGCCTTGTTCAGCACGATGCGCGCGGCGATGCCCCCATGCTCGGCTGCGATCAGCGCGCGTGCGAGCTGCGACTCGCTGAACACCGGCTCGCTGGCGACCATCACGACGAGCTGGTCGAGGTTGGCGGCAAAGGCCTTGGTGCGCCATTCGTCCTGCCGGAACAGCAGGTTGCGGCGCGACTCGACCTGCTCGATCACGCCTTCCTCGGCCTGGTCGGTGGTGCCGAGCCAGCGCACCCGGTCGCCGACCACGCAGTCGCTCTTCTTGCCGCGCGGGTGGCAGATCAGCCGCCGCCCGTCGGGCGTCTCGACCACGCAATGCCGCCCGTAGGCCGCCACCACCAGCCCGAGGTCGAGCCCCGGGTGGACCGGACGCATTTTGCTCAAGCTCGGGGCCCCGTCCGGCGCGGCATCATCAGGCGGCCCGCAGCCGCAGCGCCGCCAGCCGTTCGCCGGCCGGTGGGTGCGAGTAATAGAAGCGGGCGTAGACCGGGTCGGGCGTCAGCGTCGATGCGTTGTCCTCGTGCAGCTTCAGCAGCGCTTCGGCCAGGTCGGCCCCGCTTGCCTGCGCGCAGGCGTAGGCGTCGGCCTGGAATTCGTGCCGCCGCGACAGCGCGGCGAACACCGGCGACACGAAGAAGCCGAACACCGGCACGACCAGCAGGAACAGCAGCAGCGCCACCGCGTCGTTCGGCGCCGTCATCGACGGCTGCACGCCGAGGGCCGTGTAGAACCACACCTGCCGCGACAGCCAGCCGAGCAGCGCGAAACCGCCCAGGCTGAGCGCGAACATCGCGACGATCCGCTGCGTGACGTGCCGGTGCTTGAAGTGCCCCAGTTCGTGGGCCAGCACCGCCTCGACCTCGCCGGGCGCCAGCTTCTGCAGCAGCGTGTCGAAGAAGACGACGCGCTTGGCTGCGCCGAAGCCGGTGAAGTACGCGTTGGCGTGGGCCGAGCGCCGGCTGCCGTCCATCACGAACAAGCCCTTCGCAGCGAAGCCGCAACGCGCCATCAGCGACTGCACCCGCGCCTTCAGCGATTCGTCGGCGAGCGGCTCGAAGCGGTTGAACAGCGGCGCGATCACGGTCGGGTACAGCACCAGGATCAGCAGGTTGAAGGCCATCCACGCGCCCCAGGCCCACAGCCACCAGGCCGGGCCGGCGGCGCGCATCAGCCAGAGGATCAGCGCCGCGATCGGCAGGCCGATGAGCGCGCCGACCAGCGCGTTGCGCAGCATGTCGCCGAGGTAGAGCTTCCAGGTCATGCGGTTGAAGCCGAAGCGCTGCTCGACACGGAAGGTGCCGTACAGCTCGAACGGCAGTTCCAGCAGGCCGCCGACCAGCGCGAAGGCGGTCAACAGCGCCAACTGGTAGCCGAGATCGCCCGCCCAGGGCTGCACCGCGCCGCGCAGCGCGCCGTTCAGCGCGTCCAGGCCACCCAGCAAGGTCCAGCCGACCAGCAGCGCGGCGCCCCAGGCCATCTCCAGCATGCCCAGGCGCGACTTGGCGAGCGTGTAGTCGGCTGCCTTCTGGTGTGCCGCCAGCGTGATGCGCGACGCGAACGCGGCCGGCACCGCGTGGCGGTTCGCCGCCACGTGGCGCATCTGCCGCGTGGCGAGCCAGAACTTCGCCAGCAGCGAGACGAGCAGGGCGGCCGCGAACGCGGCGGTGAGGACAAGCGATTCCATGGCCGTGAAGTGTAGGCGGCGGGCCGGGGCTGAGAGAATCGACGCAAGGAGAACCCCGATGACCGACGCCGCGCCCGCCGTGCCGACCGAACCCGTGCTGCCCCGCAGCGACCAGAACCTGATCTGGATCGATCTGGAGATGACCGGGCTGCTGCCCGACACCGACCGCATCATCGAGATCGCCGTCGTCGTCACCGACCCGCAGCTCGCAGTGCGCATCGAGGGGCCGGTGTTCGCAGTGCACCAGACGGACGCGGTGCTCGACGGGATGGATGCCTGGAACAAGGGCACGCATGGCCGCAGCGGGCTGATCGACCGTGTCAAGGCGTCGACCGTGGACGAGGCGCAGGCCGAGCAGCAGGTGATCGAGTTCCTCAAGCGGTACGTGCCGCGCGGCAAGTCGCCGATGTGCGGCAACAGCATCTGCCAGGATCGCCGCTTCCTCGCCCGCACGATGCCGACGCTCGAGGCCTTCTTCCATTACCGCAACCTCGACGTCAGCACACTCAAGGAGCTGGCGCGGCGCTGGAAGCCGCAGATCCTCGACGGCTTCCGCAAGGCGCAGGCGCACACGGCGCTGGCCGACATCCACGAGTCGATCGACGAGTTGGCGTACTACCGACAGCATCTGCTGGCGGCCTGAACTTGCCTCCCGGATGCGCCGCGGCGCGGCGATGGCGCCGACGGCCCGGCCGGATGGCCGTGCGCGGCCTCGCGCTCAGCCCACCGCCCGGGCGCGCAGCGCGCGCATCAGCGCCATCGTCTCCGCGTCCGGCCGGGCCGGCTGCTTGCGGTACTCGGCGCCGCCGTCGCGCCGCGCCAGCAGCCGGGCCTCCACCAGCTCGCGACGCAGCGTGCAATGGTCGCCGAAGCGGTGCCAGGCGTTCAGCAGGTCGTTGACCTCGGACTCGCGGTAGCGCCGGCTCGAATCGAATCGCATCCACAGGCCCCACAGCATCATTTCCTGTACCCGCCGCTTCACCGGCCAGCGCAGCAGCCGGCCGTCGGCGTCGAACAGGCGCAGTGCACGCACCGCGGTGTCGGACAGCGCCGGTGCGCCATCGGCCGGCGGCGCTGTCAGGCCAGACATCGGCAATGCGGCCGAAGCAGCTGCGGGCGGCGCCCGGCCGGGCGCTTGTGCCGCCTTCAGGCTCTGGTAGTTCCAGTGCCCGGCCGAGCGCGCCAGCATGTTCAGCAGTTCGACGTGGCCGGGCGGGCGCACCTCGGCGGCGTAGGCGGTGGCCAACTGGCGGCCGAGGGCCCGGGCGAAGGATCCGATGTCGTCCGCACGCAGCGGAACGGTCTGACGCGTCATGGCGTGTCTCCGTTGCTCGCGCGCCTGCCTCGGGGGCCGAGGGGCTGGGGGTTGCCGGCTTCCAGCAGGGCGCACAACGAAGTGGTCCGTGCGGGTGGGAACGATGGCAGGTTGAGCTCGCACCGGAGTGCGCGGCAACGCCTGGGTGAACTGCCGACCGGACCGACAGTTTAGCGGCGCCGGTGCATCGATCGGAATGCCGATCGGTGAAAACCCGGAAACGCCTGGAGAAATCAGCTAGAATGCGCGCTTCGCCGACCTCATGGGTCGGCGTTTCGTTCATCCCCTCTGACCTTCATCGAGCGCCGTGCGGCCCGTCCGCGCGGTCAGCCTCGAAACCTCCATCGCGTCTTTCCGGCCCCCGCGGCCGCGAGCGCCGGGGCTCGGTCGGCGGCGATGCCGTCGCTTTGACTGTTCCCCCGAACGCTCTCCCGGCGACCTGACCGAGCGGAACCGTTGGCCATCGGCCACGGCCCGCGGGTGCCCCATGCGTGCCGCCAAGGCGGCGCGTGAGCACCGCATTGAAAGACAACGATGAGTTTCGAATCCCTGGGCCTCCATGAAGCCCTGACCCGCGCCGTGACCGATGCCGGCTATGCCGACGCCACCACGGTGCAGATGCAGGCGATCCCGCCGGCCGTCGCCGGCCGCGACCTGATGGTCTCCGCCAGCACCGGCAGCGGCAAGACCGCGTCGTTCATCCTGCCCGCGCTGCAGCGCATCCTCGCCAGCCGCGGCGACAACACCAAGCGGCGCGAAAAGGGCATCGTCTACGGCCCGCGCATCCTCGTGCTGACGCCGACGCGCGAACTCGCGCTGCAGGTCGCCAAGGCGGCCACGATCTACGGCCGCCACGTGCCCGGCCTGCGCGTGGCCACCGTCGTCGGCGGCGTGCCCTATCCGGCGCAGATCAAGGCGCTGCGCGGCCCGCTGGACATCCTGATCAGCACCCCCGGCCGCCTGCTCGACCACCTGCAGACCGGCAAGGCCGTGCTGGAGCACGTCGAGATGCTGGTGCTCGACGAAGCCGATCGCATGCTCGACATGGGCTTCATCGAAGACATCCAGACCATCGCCGATCACGTGCCCGCCACGCGCCAGACGGTGATGTACAGCGCCACGTTCGCCGGCCACGTCGGCCGGCTCGCCCAGAACCTGCTGAAGGATGCACAGCGCATCGACGTGGCCTCGCACACCGACACCCACGTCAACATCGAGCAGCGCCTGCACTGGGCCGACAACGGCACCCACAAGAACGCGCTGCTGGACCACATCCTGACCGAACGCGACGTCGACCAGGCGCTGGTGTTCACCAGCACCCAGCGCGATGCCGACTGGCTCGCCGACCGCCTGGCCGACATGGGCCACGCGGTCGCCGCGCTGCACGGCGGCATGCCGCAGGGGCGCCGCAACCGCGTGCTGCAGGGCCTGCGCACGCGCGACCTGCGCGTGCTCGTCGCCACCGACGTCGCCGCGCGCGGCATCGACGTGCCCACGATCAGCCACGTGATCAACTACGGCCTGCCGATGAAGGCCGAAGACTACGTGCACCGCATCGGCCGCACCGGCCGCGCCGGCCGCAACGGCCTGGCGGTGACGCTGGCCGAGCGAATGGATGCCGGCATGATCCGCCGCATCCAGCACTTCACGACGCAGAACATCCCGGTGGCCACGGTCGTCGGCCTGGAGCCGAAGCAGCCGGAGCCGCGCCTGATGGCGCCGCGCGGCGGTGACATCCGCCCGGGCGGCCGCCCGGGTGGATTCGGTGGTCATGCGCCGGGCCCGCGTGGCGGCAAGGGCTTCGGCCCGCGCCGCGATGCCGGCTTCGAGCCGCGCCGCGACGCCGGCCACCCGGCCCGCCGCGACCCGCCTTTCCTGCCCGGCGCCGCGTTCGAGCGCCCGGTGCGCACCGGCGGCCCGGCCGGCCCCCGCCGCGACGCCCGCCCGGGCTTCAAGCCGAACCGCCGCCCGGCCGGCTCCGAGCGCTGATCCGGTCTCCGTGCCGGCCTCGTGTCGGCACGGAATCGCGAAAGCATCAAGCCAAACGGCCGACGCCGCCCCAGGGGCGGCGTCGGCCGTTTGGCTTTGGCGATCCGGCACATCGGCACCGGGCCGCCGATGCCGCTGGATGATCAGACGCGGTCGGTGTGGCGCTTGAACCAGCTGTCGTCGGCGCGCGATTCCCAATCCTTGATCTGGCGTTCGGCTTCGTCCTTGGCGACGCCGTAGCGCTCCTGGATCTTGCCGGCGAGCTGGTCGCGGCGGCCGGCCACGACGTCGAAATCGTCGTCGCTCAGCTTGCCCCATTGTTCGCGGGCCTTGCCCTTGAGCTGCTTCCAGTTGCCTTCGATGCGGTCCCAGTTCATGGTGTTTCCTTTCGTGGGGGTTGAGAGGTGCCGCCGAGGCGGCGCCGGTGGGGGGATCGACCAGAGCGCGAGCGGGCGGCGTACGCCCGCTGCGCCCTCAGTTCGCCGGACGGACAGCGATCTCGTTCTTGACCGACTTCACGCCCTTCGACGCGCGGGCGATGTTCTCGGCCATGTCCTTCTCGACGGAGTTCTTGGCAAAGCCGGACAGCATCACGGTGCCGTTCAGCGTCTCGACGCTGATGGCCGAGGCGTCGACCTGCTTGTTCTCGACGAACTTCGCCTTCACCGCGGTGGTGATGGCGGTGTCGTCGACGTATTCGCCGACGGTCGACTGGCCGCGGGTGACGGCGCAGCCCTGCAGGGCGACGAGTGCGACAGCGGCGGCGATGGCGGCGAGGGTGTGGCGTGCGGACATGGTTTCTTCCTTCGGAAATCGGGTTGTGGTGGGGGGCGGGGGCAGGGGAAGGCCGGCGAGGGGGCCGGTCAGAGATCGAGCAGGTCGAGCATGTCTTCGGCGTGCTCTTCCTCGTCGTTCAGGATGGTCTCGAGCAGGCGGCGGGTGGACGGATCCTTGTCGCCGATCAGGTTGATCATCTGGCGGTAGGCCTCGATGGCCACGCGTTCGGCGACGAGGTTGGCGCGCACCATCGCCTTCAGGTCGCTGCTGTCGTCGTAGTCGGCGTGGCTGCGGCGGGTCAGCGTGTCGGGCGAGAAGTCCGGCTCGCCACCGAGCTGCACGATGCGCTCGGCCAGGCGGTCGCCGTGCATTGCCTCGGCGTTGGCGTGCTCGAGGAACTCCTCGGCGATGCGCGGCGAGCTCATGCCGGTGGCGGTGAAGTGGTGGCGCTTGTAGCGCAGCACGCAGACCAGTTCGGTGGCCAGCGCATCGTTGAGGAGGTGGACGATGTCGTCGCGCCAGGGGCCGTAGCTCGGCGTCACCGCCCCTTCCTCGAGATCGCTGCGTGCCGCCTTCAACGCGGCTTCGTCCAGGTGCAGCCCGGCGGTCTTGTCGGCGGGGATCGATTCGAGCTTGGTGAGGACTTCCTTGGCGGCCATGTGATTCTCCAGGCGGGTGGTTGGGGGCGGACAGTTCGGTCGCCGGTGTCGCGGGGGGCGACTTCGTGCTGGACCGCTGTACGCGTTGTTGATGGATGGACTCTAGGCAGCCACCCCGTCCCGGCCCATCGGAGCGCGGCGCGGCCGGCTGTAGGACAGAGCGCCCTCGCGGCGTGAGGCTTCGCGCGGGTGCCGCCCGGGCCGGTTCGGCACGAAGCGCGCAAAAAAAAGCGCGCCGAAGCGCGCTCGAAGATCCACGGGCAGTCAGACGTATCGAGCGGCGGGAGGGGACACCGGGCTCGCACCCACGGATCGCTGGAGACAGTCAGTGGTCGCGGATCAGGCGCGCGGCGAGCGCCCGAAGAAGCCCATCAGGACGGCGAGCGCGGCACCCGCGGCCACCGCCATCAGCATTGACTTCAGCGGCTGTGCCTGCACGTAGCCGGCGGTCTGGTCGGCGGCGCGCTGCGCACCGAGGCGAAGCTGCTCGGTGCCGTTGCGCACCGTGTCCACGCTGCGCCGGGCCAGCGTCTCGGCCCGGTCGGCGACGCGGCCGATCACCGGCGCGGCGGCATCGCGTGCGGCATGCACGCTCTGGCTCAACTGGTCCAGCGTGTCGTTGGCCACGCGTTGGGTGGAACGGATGACGCCGTCGGCCTTCATTGCGGCCTGGTCGGCGTATTCGTTGGCGGTCTGGCTCAGGGGTTGGGTGGCGCTCATGGCGATGTCCTCTCGATGGTGTGGGGAAGTGCTGATCGGTGGCGGCGCGGCGCGTCAGCGCTTGATCAGCCCGAACAGGAAGCTGGCGACCGCGAGGATCGCGAACAGCACGAACAGGATCTTGGCGATGCCGGCGGCGCTGGCTGCGATGCCGCCGAAACCGAACAGCGCGGCGATCAGCGCGATGACGAAGAAGACGACGGCGTAGTGCAGCATGGGGGCTCCTGGGGTTGCATCTCCGCGGGGTGCGGGATGCGGGGTTGCGATGGAGGCAGTGTGGGCGTCGGGCCGGCCGCGGGCGATAGGCCACCGGGACGCGTCGATGTCGGGGGGGCGAGCGCTTCGGCGTAGGACAGGGCCGACAGCACCGGCCCGGCCGTGGCGGGAGCCTCGACGCCCCGGTCGGGCGCCGCCCCGGCGATCGGGCTGCCGACGCCCCGACCGAGCGCCTCAGGCCCGGGCCGGGGCGATGCCGGCGTCCTGCGCCGGCGCGGTCGCGGGGGGCGGCGCCAGCGGCACCTGCGGCAGGCGCGCGTCGATGCGCGTGCCGCCGCCGGGGGCCGACTGCAGCGTCATCGTGCCGCCTTCGGCCTCGACGCGGTAGCGCATGCCCAGCAAGCCCATCGCCGAGACCGGCGTGCGATCGGGATCGAAGCCGGCGCCGTCGTCCTGCACCGAGAGCAGGATTCCGTCGGCAAGCGTCTCCAGCCGCACGCTGACGTTCTTCGCGTGGGCGTACTTCGATACGTTGGTCAGCGCCTCCTGGACCAGCCGGTAGGCCATCAGCTCGCCCGACGGCGACAGGTCCACCCGTTCCAGCGTTGCCTGCACCGCGATGCCCGATCGCTCGGCGAATTCGCGCGTCAGGATCTCCAGCGCCGCCACCAGGCCCAGGTTGGACAGGCTGGACGGCCGCAGGTCCTCGATGATGCGGCGCTTCAGCGCGATGCCGCTATTCAGCGCCTCGTTCAGGTGGCTCAGGCGTTCGAGCGTCTCCGGCGGCATCGCGCCCAGGCGCGACTTCAACCGCGCCACGTCGAGCTTGGCCGCCGTCAGCAGCGCGCCCAGCTCGTCGTGCAGTTCGCGAGCGAGCCGGCTGCGCTCGTCCTCGCGTGCGGTCTGCAGCCGCTGCGCGAGCAGCGTGAGCTGCTGCGTGCGCTTGTGGACCTCGGTCTCGAGGCGGTCGCGCTCGGCCTCGCTGGCGAGTTGCGCGGCGCGCCGTTCACGCGCGAGCGCCTCGCTCTGGCGCAGGTACATGTACAGCGCCAGCAGGCTCAGCGCAGTCATCGCGCCGACGCCCAGCCGGTTCAGCAGCAGCGTCGAATAGACGTCCTTGCGCCCCTGCGCCACGCGCGCCGCCTCGTTGACCAGCAGCACCTCGGCGGCGCGCCGCACCGCCTCCATCTTCTCCTTGCCGATGTCGGTGTTCATCAGCGCCAGCCACGAATCGGAGCCGCCCTCGTCGTGCAGCCGCATCGTGGTCGCGAGCTCCGACAGCTTCTCGTGCACCGTGGTCTCGAGGTCCTTCATCGTCGACGCGAGCCGTGGGTCGCGGGCGTAGTAGTTGCGGAGCTGGTCGAGGCCGCTGTTGAGTTCCTCCAGCGCGTTGCGGTAGGGCTCGAGGTATTCCTTGCGGCCGGTCAGCAGGTAGCCGCGCTGGCCGGTCTCGGCGTCGACCACGCGGCGCAGCAGCGTCTGCAGGTTCGTGCGCGCCGTGCCCATCGTGCCGAGTTCGTCGAGCGACTGGGTCGCGTTCCAGTACGAACTCTCGCTGATGAAAAGCACCGCCAGCGCGGTCAGCGCCGCGAGCGGAAACGCAAATGCGCTGCGACGCGCGCGTCGGAGGATGTCCATCGTGTGTCCTCGCCGGGGCGGCAGCCCCTAAACTTCTGCCCCTGTGCAGTCTGGGGCTCCGCCATGATCCGAGTAGCCATCGTCGACGACCATGCGATCGTCCGTGCCGGCCTGAGGCAGTTCTTCTCCGAGCAGGTCGATCTCACCGTCACGGGCGAGGCGGCCAACGGCCGCGAGGCGCTGGACATCCTGCGCCGCGGCGAGGTCGACGTGATGGTGATGGACCTGTCGATGCCCGACCAGAGCGGCGTCGACGCGCTGGCGGCGATCAAGGCACGCGCGCCCGATCTTCCGGTGCTCATTCTCTCGGGCTTCCCGGAAGAGCATTACGCGACGACGCTGCTGCGCCAGGGCGCGAGCGGCTACCTCAACAAGGAATGCGACCCGGAGGAGATCGTCAAGGCGATCCGCACCGTCTACCGCGGCCGCAAGTACATCACCGCCGGCGTCGCCGAGCTGCTGGCCGACGGCCTGCATGCCGGTGCCGACAAGCCGGCGCACGAGCTGCTCTCCGAACGCGAGTTCCAGGTCTTCCTGCGCCTGGCCAAGGGCGAGACCATCGGCCACATGGCCGACAGCATGGCGCTGAGCGTGAAGACCGTCAGCACCTATCGCACGCGGGTGATGGAAAAGATGAAGCTCGAATCGAACAGCGACCTGACCTACTACGCGCTGAAGAACGGCCTGATCCAGTAGCCCGGGCGGTCGCTGCGGCCCCTCGAATGGGAGACGCGGCGTACGCGGCGGACGCGGCGGACGTGGTGCACGCGGCACCTGCGGCTGCGGGCCCGTCGCGCACCGCGGATTCAAGGCGGTCCGCCGGGCGTCGGCGCCGCGGCGGGGCCGTCGCCGTCGACTGTGCCATCGGCCAGCCGGGCGCAATAGCCGATCAGCGCATCGATCTCGTTCGACTTGTCGAACACCTGCGCCGCGCCGAGCTGCAGGCATTGGCGGCGCATGTCGGGCGTGGCGTAGTTGCTGAGCACCACCATCGTCGGCGGGCGGCTTCGGTGGCTGGTGGCGCGCAGCAGCCCGAGGCCCGACCCGCGCTTCAGGAAGATGTCGACGATCACCAGGTCGCAGCGGTTGCCGGGCTGCTCGAGCCAGGCGAGCGCCGTCGGCTCGTCGTCCGCGGTGCCGACGACCTTCACCGGCACCAGCTCCTCCAGCGTCGCGATCAGGTTCTCCCGGATCACCGGGCTGTCCTCGACGATGTAGGTCTTCAGCGAGCTCGAGGTCGGCATGGGGTGGCGGTCGGCGGCCGGATCACAGTCGGCCCGGAACACGTGTCACGTTGCAAGAGTTGACACGCAGTGTGCCGGAGCCTCCTGGGAGGTTCCAGCGGCCGGCATCGAAAGTTCGTGTCGGACATGTCCTACGTGCTGCTGGGCTGCAGCATCGGCGCCGTCGTGCGGTGGATGTCGCCGCTGCCGCCGCCCGACGCGTTGCCGCCGTCGGTTTCGAGCTCGATCTCCGGGCTCATCTCGGTCATCCGGGCCGGGCCGAAGATCGTGCAGAACGCGACGTCCTTCGCGTCTCGGCCGGTCGCCACGCGGATCAGGCGCTCCACCGGCGCCAGGCCGGTGGGGTCGAACATCACCCACTGGCCGCCGAGGTAGGCCTCGAAGATCGCGTGGAAGTCCGGCGGCGGCTCCTCGAACGCGGAGTAGCCGCAGACCAGCCGCGCCGGGATGTTCAGCGCGCGGCAGAACGTCACGCCCAGGTGCGCGAAGTCACGGCACACGCCGGCGCGGCGCACGAAGACGTCGCGCGCGGTCGTCGTGGCGTCGCTCGAGCCCAGCCGGTATTCGACGTTGTCGTGGATCCAGTCGGAGATCGCCTGCACCCGTGCATGGCCCGGCGGCAGGGCGCCGAACATCTTCTGCGTCGCCGGGCCCAGATGGTCGGACTCGCAGTAGCGCGTGGGCATCAGGTGGTGCAGCAGGGCGTCCGGCAGTTCGTCGACCGGCATTTCAGGCGCCTGCGGATCGGGCATCCCGCGCTGACGCTCGATGCGCGCGCGGTAGCGCAGGCGCATCGGCCCGCCCGCCGCCTGCACGCGCAGGAAGCGGTTGCCGGACTGCGGGTCGGTGTAGCTGCGGAAGGGCTGCGGCGGCTCGATCGTCAGCGACTCGTCGAGCACCCGCTGGCCCATGCCCACGGTGGCCTGCACCATGAACAGGAAGTGGCACGGGCCGTCGAGTTCGTAGCCGAGGCGGCAGTCGATGCGGTGGTTCTCGCTGGCGGAGTCGGGCGCTGCCGCCGCGGTCGCCGTCGGCGATGCCAGCGGCTCGGACGATCCGGTGGCGTGCGCCGGTGCGGGAGCGGCGACCAGCGCCGGGGCGCTGGCCGCGACGGCTGGCGGCGCGATCGGCAGGATCGTGGAGATCGGGGGCAGGGTGCTCATGGCGGTGGGCTCGGGTGGTTTCGGGTGAGGGGCGGGGCGCTGGCGCCAGCGAGTGGCAAGGGCAGGACCGATTCGACCGCGGCGCCGGCGCCGCGCCCATCGGCCGCCACCCGCCGCGCGTGTAGGACACTGCCGCGCCTGACCGGCGCGCCGCGCGCCCGGCCGAGGTTTCAACCGCGGCGATGCACCTGCACGTCGACGTCCATGCCGAGGAAGTCCGCCGGGAAGCCGTTCCACGAGCCGCTGACCGGGGCCGCCAGCGCGGCGTGGCGCGCCACGGCGACGCGGATCAGGTCGGTGCCGCCGATCAGGTTGTTGGTCGGGTCGAACGGGATCCAGCCGCAGCCCGGCAGGTACACCTGCAGCCAGCCGTGCGTCGCGCCGGCGCCCACGTACTCCTGCGGGCCGGCGTCGAGCCAGGGTGTGTGGATGTAGCCGGACACGAAGCGAGCGGCGTAGCCCAGCTGACGCACCGCCTCGATCATCAGCGTCGCGAAGTCGCGGCAGGTGCCCGAGCGCAGCGCCAGCGTCTCGTACGGCGTCTGCACGCCTTCGTCGAGACGCGCCAGGTAGGCCATGTTCTCGCGGATCGTCTGGTTCATCTGCACCAGCAGCTCGCGCGTGCCGGTCGGGCCGTCGCTGCGGATGAACTGGCGCGCCCAGTCGCCCAGTTCCTGCGCCGGGTCGTCGTAGTACGGCGCGAGGAAGGCCTGCAGCGCGACGCGTTCCTCGTCGCTGTAGGTGAACGGGTAGGCCTGCGCGGCCGGGTCGAGCGGCAGGTCGAGTGCGCGCGTGCCGGTGTGCTCCACGGTGACGGTGGCCACCAGCTTCAGCTCGTCCGCCGGGCTGCTGGGCGTGACCACCGCGACCGAGTTGGAGTACGCGTCCATGATCATCCGGATGCCGGCCGGCTGCGGCGTGACCTGCAGGTCGGTCGCGAGCACGCGCAGGTCGTGGCTGTCGCGTGGGCGGAACATCACGCGGTGCTCGCCGAATTCGACCGGCTGCGCGTAGCGGTAATGGGTGGTGTGGGTGATGTCGAACTGGACGGACATGGGCGGCTTTCACGCGGTGCGGACAGGGCGGAAGGGCCCGGCCGCGGCGTGGAGGCCGGCGTGGTCCGGGCGCTGCGTCAGCCTAGTGGCGTGCCCGGTGGTGCGCCGTCCGCGGTCGCCGCGCACGGCGGTCGGGCAAGCGCGTGCGGCGCCGTAGGAGCGGTCCGACACGGCGCCTTGCCGAAGTCAGCCGCGATCCAGCGCCGGCCGTCGTGATCCCACGCAGGCAGCCGCCTCCCGGCGCCGGCACAGGCCGGCCAGCGCCGGTGCCCGCCGGTCAGCGCCTGCGACGCAGCTGCACCGTCGCGACCATGCCGAGGTACGCGTCGGCCTCGCCGTACCAGACGCCGGAGATCGGCGCCGCCTGCTTCGGATCGCGGGCGACGGCCACGCGGATCAGCTGGTTGCCGCCCAGGATGTTGTTGGTCGGGTCGAAGGCCACCCAGCCGGCACCGGGCAGGTAGGCCTGCAGCCAGGCGTGCGTGCTGCCGGCGCCGAGCGTCACCGCGTCGGCCTCGGACGAGGCGGCCGCGGTGGCGCCGGCCGAGGGCCCGGTGTCGAGCGCCGGGTCGTAGAGGTAGCCGCTGACGAAGCGCGCGGCGATGCCGAGCCGGCGCACCGCCTCCATCATCAGCAGCGCGAAATCGCGGCAGGTGCCGCTGCCGGCAGCCAGCGTCTCCAGCGGCGACTGCGTGCCTTCCTCGTCGCGCGATTCGTACTCGAAGTGGTCGCGGATGTGCTGGTTCATCTCGACCAGCATGTCGCGCGTGCCGGTCGGGCCGTCGGTGCGGATGAACTGCCGCGCCCACGCGGTCAGCGTGCCGTCCGGGTCGTCGTAATGCGGCCGCAGGTAGTGCTCCAGGTCGAAGCGCTCCTCGACGCCATAGGCGAACGGGAACAGCTCGGCCGACGGCGACAGCCCCAGCTCGAGCGGGTTCGACGGCGCATGCTCCATCGCGAAGGTGCAGACGATCTTCAGCGTGTCGGAGGCCTCCGTCGGCTGCACCAGCGCGATCGAGTTGGAGTGCGCGTCCTGGATCATCCGCACCGTGGCGGCGGGCGACACCGACAGGTCGGTCGCGAGCACGCGCAGGTCGTGGCTGTCGCGCGGCCGGAACATCACCCGGTGCACGCCGAAGCGCACCGGCTCGCGGTAGCGGTATTCGGTGGTGTGGGTGATGTCGTAGCGGATGTACATGGCACAGGCGCTCCCGCGCGGGTCAGACCGACAGCAGTTCGACCTCGAACAGCAAGGTCGCGTTGGGCGGGATCACGCCGCCGGCACCGCGTGCACCGTAACCCAGTTGCGGCGGGATCACCAGCAGCCGCGTGCCGCCGACCTGCATGCCCTGCACGCCCTCGTCCCAGCCGCGGATCACCATGCCGGCACCGAGCGCGAAGCGGAACGGGTCCCGGCGGTCCTTGCTGCTGTCGAACTTGGCGCCCTTGACGCCGTCCTGGTAGAGCCAGCCGGTGTAGTGCACCGTGACCTGCTGGCCCGCCTGGGCGGTGGCGCCGGTTCCTGGCACGGTGTCTTCGTATTGCAGGCCGCTGGCGGTGGTGTCCATGGGCGTTCCTCGGGGTTGGGGATGAAAAAAGGGTGCGCATCATGCCATCGCACCCATGACCGTGCCGCGTCGACGTTCATTGCCGCCAGCGCGCCGCCCAGGCGTGCGTGGCGGCGGCGAGCCAGTCTCCGACCGGGCCGCCGGCGTCCGGCTCGCCGGCGCCGCCTGCGCGAGCGTCCAGCTCCAGGCCCAGCGTCGCGCCCGCGGCGCGCAGCGCGGCCAGCGGCGCGGCGGTGTCGATGGCCACCGCGCCGTGCCCCTTCGACAGCTTGACGCCCGGCGCCGCCCACACCAGCGGCGTGTGCAGGTAGCGCGGCGTCGGCAGGCCGAGCGCGCGCTGCAGGTGGATCTGGCGCGGCGTGTTGTCGGCCAGGTCCTCGCCGCGCACCACGTCGGTGATGCCCTGCGCCGCGTCGTCGACGACGACCGCGAGCTGGTAGGCCCACAGGCCGTCGGCGCGCCGCAGCACGAAGTCGCCGACCTCTCTCGTCAGGTTCTGGTGCTGCGGGCCGAGGCGGCGGTCGGTCCAGTCGATGTGGGTGTCGCCGCCGCCGAGGCTGTCCGCAGGCGAGATGGGGCGGCCGGCGAAAACAGCGGAGGCGCGATCGGCATCGGTGCGCAGCCGCCACGCACGGGCCGGCCGGCCGTGCAGCCCGTGCCGGCAGGTGCCGGGGTAGACCCGCTCGCCATCGCGCACCCGGCCGGCGCCCTGTGCCGCCTCGATGTCGCGGCGCGAGCAGCCGCAGGGGTAGGCAAGGCCGGCGTCGCGCAGGCTGTCCAGCGCGCTGCGGTAGGCGCCGTCGCGCGTCGATTGCCGCCACGGCGGCTCGTCGGGATGCAGGCCGCAGGCGGCGAGCTGGCCGAGGATGCGTTCGGCGGCGCCCGCCACGCAGCGCGGGCGGTCGACATCCTCGATGCGCACCAGCCAGCGCCCGCCGTGGGCCCGCGCGTCCAGCCAGGAGGCGAGCGCCGCCACCAGCGATCCGGCGTGCAGCGGGCCTGTGGGCGAGGGCGCGAAGCGCCCGACGTAGCCGGTCGTGGCGTTCAGCGCTCGGTGTCCGGGTAGGCGCTGGTGTGGCGGGCCAGCAGGGCCTGCCGGGTCGTGGGGCTGTCGAGCTGGTCCAGCCACCAGCGCAGCGCCAGGCCGGCCTGCGGGCCGCGCGGCATGCCCGGCCCCGCGGGCGGGCTGCCGCGCCAGGCGTAGCCCATCGGCACCATCGGCGTCTGCCGGCAGGTCTGGCGCACCACCAGCCGCCCGGCCTCGACGTGCGGCCGCGCCAGCGGCTCGGGCAGGTAGCCGCAGCCCAGGCAGCGCAACTGCGCCTCCAGCTTGTCGGCGGTGCTGGCGACGGTCAGCACCTCCTGGCCGGGCAGCAGGTTGACGGTCAGCGGCGTCAGCCGCTGCGCCGAATCGGCCACCGCCACCGCGCGGTGGCGCAGCAGCTCGGGCTCGCCGATCGGCTCCTCGGCGCGCGCCAGCGGGTGGTGCGGCGCGACTGCGAAGACGAAGTCCATCCGGCCCAGTTCCTTCACCTGCACGCCCTGCGGCGGCACGTAGTCCGGGTCCATGCCGACGCCGATCGCGATGTCGGCCACGCCGCTGGACAGCGCCTCCCAGGTGCCGGCCAGCACCTCGGTGCGCAGGCGCAGCCGCGTCGGCGGGCCGGCGTCGCTGCCGGCCTGCGGGCGCAGCGCGTAGAAGGCCTCGCACAGCTCGAACATCGTGGTGCGCGACAGGATGCCGTCGACCGCCAGCGTGAGCTGCGTCTCCCAGCCGGTGGCGACGCGGCGCACGCGGTTGGCCACCGCCTCCATCTGGTCGAGCAGGCGCCGGCCTTCGAGCAGCAGCTCCTCGCCGGCGGCGGTCAGCCGGGCCTGGCGCGAGCGGCGGTCGAACAGCAGCACGTCGAGCGCATCCTCGAGCTGGCGCACGTTGTAGGTCAGCGCCGAGGGCACCTTGCCGAGCTCGCGCGCCGCGGCGGCGAAGCTGCCGGTGCGCGCGATGGTGTCCATCATGGCCAGCGCCTCGGGCGTTAGCACGTTGCGGGAAGGGGTCATCGCTTCATCATATTTGAACGATCGCTTCAAGCCGCCTCGGCCACGCGCAGGGGTCCGACTCCTAAAGTCTCTCCATCGACGAAGGATGCCGCCGGACGCTTCCGGCGGAACCTTCCCCCCAGGAGTCCACCATGATCACATTGCGCAAGGCCGGTGAACGCGGGCACGCGGAGCACGGCTGGCTCGACAGTCACCACAGCTTTTCGTTTGCCGACTACTACGATCCCAAGCACATGGGCTTCGGCAACCTGCGCGTCATCAACGAGGACCGCATCGCCCCGGGCACCGGCTTCGGCACGCACGGCCACCGCGACATGGAGATCATCAGCTACGTGCTCGAAGGCGCACTCGGCCACCAGGACAGCATCGGCAACGGCACGACCATCGTGCCCGGCGACGTGCAGCGCATGAGCGCCGGCACCGGCGTGCGCCACAGCGAGTTCAACCACGCGCCGGACGCGACCACGCACTTCCTGCAGATCTGGATCGAGCCGAACCGGCGCGGCGTGGCGCCGGGCTACGAGCAGAAGCATTTCGACGATGCCCAGAAGCGCGGCACGCTGCGCCTGGTGGCGTCGCCGGACGGCCGCGACGGCTCGCTGACGCTGCATGCCGACGCATCGCTTTACGCCGGCCTGCTGGACGGCGACGAGCGCATCGAGCAGCCGCTGCCGGCAGAGCGCAAGGCGTGGCTGCACGTGGTGCGCGGCAGCCTGCTGGCCAATGGCCACGCGCTGTCGGCCGGCGACGCGATCGGCCTGGTCGGCGAGTCTCAGCTCAGCCTGCGGCACGGCCGCGGCGCCGAAGTGCTGCTCTTCGACCTGCAATAGCATCCCACCCCTGCTTGAACACCGGGCGATCCGCCCCACCCGAAAGCCCCAACCGAAAGGAACAAGAATGAGCAAGATCGCAGTCGTCTACCACAGCGGATACGGCCACACCAAGCGCCAGGCCGAGGCCGTTGCCGAGGGAGCGCAGGCCGAGTTGGTCGCCATCGACGCCGAAGGCAACCTGCCCGACGGCGCCTGGGAGAAGCTGGCCGCCGCCGACGCCATCGTCTTCGGCTCGCCGACCTACATGGGCGGGGCCTCGTGGCAGTTCAAGAAGTTCGCGGACGCGTCGTCCAAGCCCTGGTTCACCCAGGTCTGGAAGGACAAGATCGCCGCTGGCTTCACCAACTCGGCGTCGATGAACGGCGACAAGCTGTCCACGCTGCACTACTTCTTCACGCTGTCGCAGCAGCACTCGATGATCTGGGTGGGCACCGGGATGATGCCGAGCAACGCCAAGGCGGCCGACCGCAACGACATCAACTACCTCGGCTCGTTCTCCGGCGCGATGTCGCAGAGCCCGTCGGACGCCAGCACCGCCGAGATGCTGCCCGGCGACCTGGCGACCGCCAAGGCATTCGGCGAGCGCGTTGCGGCCGTCACCGCCCGTTTCGCCAAGTAAGCGGAGCCGCCGATGGACGGGCTGCGCGTGATGGTGGTGGCCGGCAGCTCGCGCGCCGGCTCGTTCAACCGGCGGCTGGCCGACGTGGCCGGGGGCATTGCCCGCGAGGCCGGCGCGATGACGACGGCGGTCGACCTGCGCGACCTCGGCCTGCCGCTGTACGACGCGGCGATCGAGGCGGCCGGCATGCCGGCCGGCGCGCTCGAACTGCGCCGGCTGTTCGCCGCGCACGATGCGCTGATCGTCGCGTCGCCCGAGTACAACGGCTTCCCGACGCCGCTGCTGATCAACGCCTTCGACTGGGCCTCGCGCCCGGCCGCCGGCGACGGCCTGCCCTCGGGGCTGGCGGCGATGGGCGGCAAGGTGGCCGGCGTGCTGAGCGCATCGCCGGGGGCGCTGGGCGGGCTGCGCAGCCTGCTGGCGGTGCGACAGTACCTCCAGGGTGCGCTCGCGATGCTGGTGGTGCCGGAGCAGTTCGCGCTCGGCGCCGCGGGCCAGGCCTTCGACGAGGCTGGCGCGCTGCGCGACGCCAAGCAGCACCAGGCCGTCGAGCGGGTGGTGCGGGCGACGCTGCGCACTGCCGGGGCGCTGAAGACCGCTGGCTGACGCAGCAGCGGCCCCGGTTCCCTGCCGCACGGACGCCCGGCCCCGCCCGACGGTCGGGCGGCATCGTCCTTGCTGGTCGACACGGCTCCGGCCCTCCCGGGCGCTAGAGTCGGCACCATGAATTCCATCGTCAAGGCGGCGCAACTGCTGCCGTGGTCCGACTGGCTGGCCCTTCTCGCCTTCGTGGCGGGCTGGGCCGGCTATGCCCACTGGGCGAAGCAGCATTCGACCCGGCGGCCGTCGGTGCTGGACACCACCAACCGCATCCGCCGCCAGTGGATGCTGCAGACGACCTTCCGCGCCGCCCGCGTCGTCGACGGCACGGTGTTGCAGAACCTGAGCTCGGCGCCGTCGTTCTTCGCATCGACCACGATCCTCGTGATCGGCGCACTCGCGGCGGTGCTCGGCACCACCGACAAGGCGACCGAGCTGGTGCACGAGATCCCGTTCGCCGCACGCACCTCGGTGCTGGTGTTCGACATCAAGATCGTGCTGCTGCTGGTGATCATGGTGTTCGCGTTCTTCCGCTTCACCTGGTCGGTGCGCCAGTACAGCTTCGGCGCGCTGATGATCGGTGCCGCGCCCGAGGCCGACCAGTTCGAGCAGCAGGGGCTGTCGCGCGAGGCCTTCGCCGACAAGGCAGGCGCCGTGATGGGTCTGGCGGCCGAGACCTTCAACGATGGCCTGCGCGCCTACTACTTCGCGTTCGCGGTGCTCGGCTGGTTCTTCTCGCCGCTGGTGTTCGTGCTCGCGACGCTCGGCGTCATCCGCGTGCTCTATCAGCGGGAGTTCCGCTCGGAGATGCTGGAAGTGCTGAAGGGCGGATGAGCGGGCGTCGAGCGGCGGCCGGGCGCGTTCGGCCGTTGCCGGCCGGCCGGCCGCGAGACTACACGTCGCGCGCGAGCCGCAGACCGCTGAACTGCCACTGCGCCTCCGGCGGGAAGAAGTTGCGGTAGCTGGCGCGCACGTGGCCGGCCGGCGTGGCGCAGGAGCCGCCGCGCAGCACGAACTGGCTGCACATGAACTTTCCGTTGTACTCGCCGACGGCCCCCGGCAGCGGCCGGTAGCCGGGGTAGGCGCCGTAGGCCGATTGCGTCCATTCCCACACGTCGCCGTACATCTGCTGCAGGCCGAGGCTCGCGCCGGCGGCGGCGCGCGGGTGGAAGCGGCGGCTGTCGGCCAGGTTGTCGTGCCGCCCGGGGCGCGGGGCATGGCGCGCGGCGTGCTCCCACTCGCCTTCGGTCGGCAGCCGGGCGCCGGCCCAGCGGGCGTAGGCGTCGGCCTCGTACAGGCTCAGGTGGCAGGCGGGCACGGCGGGGTCGACGGCCACCGTGCCGTGCAGGGTGTGCTGGCACCAGCCGGCACCGTCCCGGTGCCAGTACAGCGGCGCCTCGCGGTGGCCGGCCTGTACCCAATCCCAGCCGGCCGCGAGCCACCAGGCCGGCTGGCGGTAGCCACCGTCGGCGATGAAGTCGAGGTACTCGCCCTGCGTCACCGGGCGCGACGCCAGCTCGAACGGGGCCACGTAGGTCCGATGCCGCGGCGTCTCGTTGTCGAAGCAGAAGGCGCCGTCGGTATCGGGGTCGTGGCCGTGCATCAGCAGGCCGCCGTCGAAGCCGCACCAGTGGATCGGTGGCGCCGCGGCGCCGCTGCCTTCGGCATCCGGGCGCGCGAGGTAGGCCGCGCCGGCCGGGCTGAACGACAGCACGTGCTTGATGTCGGTCAGCAGCAATTCCTGGTGCTGCTGCTCGTGGTGCAGGCCGAGCGTCGTCAGCGCGGCGAGGCCGGTGCCCGGCGCAGCAGGCCCGGTCGCGGCGGTGTCGAGCAGGGCCGCCATGCGTGCGTCCACCGCGGCTCGGTAGCGCAGCACCTCGGCCAGCGTCGGCCGGCTGACCAGCCCGCGCTGCGGCCGTGGGTGGCGGTCGCCGATCCCCTGGTAATAGCTGTTGAACAGCACCCGGAAGGCCGGGTCGTGCGGCCGGAAGTCGGGCTCGTGCCGCTCCAGCACGAAGGTCTCGAAGAACCAGGTGACGTGCGCCAGGTGCCACTTGGTCGGGCTGGCATCGGGCATCGACTGCACCTGGCAGTCCTCCGGGCTGAGCGGGGCCGCCAGCGCCTCGGTGGCGGCGCGCACGCGGCGGAAGGCGCTGGCGAGAGTCTCGATCGGCGGGCCGGTCGGCACGTCGCCCGACGCTCCCGCCGGTGGCAGACGATCGGCGCGGGCGGTGGGCAGGGTGTGCATCGGCGGCTCCGGTGAGGGTCAGTCGACGCCGGCGGCAAGCGGCGTGCCGGCGGCGCTGCGTGCGGGCGCAACGCGGCATCGACGGCGATGCGCTCGTCGAACACGAAACAGTGCCCGTCGAAATGCGCGTCGCCGACCTGCTCCAGGTAGCGCAGGATGCCGCCGTCGAGCTGGTAGACGGCCTCGACGCCGGCCTCGCGCAGCACCAGCGCCGCTTTCTCGCAGCGGATGCCGCCGGTGCAATAGCTGACGACGGTCTTGCCGGCCAGCTCGTCGCGGTGCGCGTCGACAGCCTGCGGAAAGTCGCTGAAGCGCGCGAGCCGCCAGTCGAGCGCGCCGCGGAAGCGCCCGTGGTCGACCTCGAAGCCGTTGCGCGTGTCCAGCGTCACCACTGGCCGGCCGGCGTCGTCGCGGCCGGTGGCCAGCCAGCGCGCCAGCGTCGGCGCGTCGACCGCCGGAGCGCGGCCGGCTTCAGGGCGGATCGCCGGGCGGTTCATGCGGATGATCTCGCGCTTGACCTTCACCCGCAGCCGGCGGAACGGCATCGCGTCGGAGCGGCTCTCCTTCACGTCGAGCCCGGCGAAGCGCGGGTCGCTCGTCAGCCACGCCATGAAATTGCGCAGCCGCGCCGGATCGCCGGCCAGCACCAGGTTGATGCCCTCGGTGGCGAGCAGCACGGTGCCCTTGAGGCCGGCCGGATCGGCGCAAGCGAGCAGGCGCTCGCGCAACGCCTCGGTGTCGGCGAGTTCGACGAAGCGGTAGGCGCTGAGGTTCAGGATCTCGGGCACGGCGCGGATTCTAGGAGTCTGTCGGGCTTGGTCGCGGGGCCATGCCCATGCCGGCAGACTCCTGGGCAGCGCCGGCTCCCTAGAATCCCCGGATGGCCTTCATCCACCTGCGCACCCACACCGAATACTCCGTCGTCGACGGCACCCTGCGGATCGACGAGGCCGTCGATGCCGCCGCCGCCGACGGCCAGGGTGCGCTCGCGATCACCGACCTGGCCAACCTGTTCGGCACCGTCAAGTTCTACGGTGCGGCGCGCTCGGCAGGCGTCAAGCCGATCATCGGCGCCGACGTCTGGATCGAGCCCGAGGGCGGCGACAAGAACCCGACCCGCCTGCTGCTGCTGGTGCAGGACCGGCGCGGCTACCTGAACCTGTGCGAGCTGCTGTCGCGCGGCTGGGTGACGAACGCACCGCGCGGCCAGCCCTGGCTGCGCTGGGAGTGGTTCGACGGGCCGGAGCAAGGGCTGGGAGCGGGGCTGATTGCCCTGTCCGGCGCCGAACACGGCGCGATCGGGCAGGCGCTGCTGGCCCGCGACGGCGCGCGCGCGAGAGACCTGGCGCTGCGCGCCGCGCGCACGTTCCCGGGCCGCTTCTACGTCGAGATCCAGCGCGCCGGTCTGCCGGCGAACGAGGCGCACGTGCGCGCCGCGGTGCCGCTGGCGGCGGAACTGAAGCTGCCGGTGGTCGCGACGCACCCGGTGCAGTTCCTCGCCGCCGACGACTTCGAGGCGCACGAGGCGCGGGTGTGCATCGCCGAAGGCGAGACGCTGACCGACCCGCGGCGTGTCAAGCGCTTCGGCCGCGAGCAGTACTTCAAGACGCAGGCGCAGATGCAGGCGCTGTTCGCCGACCTGCCGAGCGCCGTGCGCAACAGCGTCGAGATCGCGCGGCGCTGCAACCTGACGCTGACGCTCGGCAAGCCGCAGTTGCCCGACTTCCCGACCCCACGGGTCGACGGCGTGCCGATGCCGATGGCCGACTACTTTCGCGCCGCCTCGCACGAGGGCCTGGAAGAGCGGCTCGTGCAGCTCTACCCGGACGCCGCCGAGCGCGGGCGCCAGCGCGCGCGCTATGTCGAGCGGCTCGATTTCGAGATCGCGACGATCCTGAAGATGGGCTTCCCGGGCTACTTCCTGATCGTCGCGGACTTCATCATCTGGGCCAAGAACAACGGCTGCCCGGTGGGCCCGGGGCGGGGCTCGGGCGCCGGTTCGCTGGTGGCCTACTCGCTGAAGATCACCGACCTCGACCCGCTGCGCTATAACCTGCTGTTCGAGCGCTTCCTGAACCCCGACCGGGTGTCGATGCCCGACTTCGACGTCGACTTCTGCCAGGGCAACCGCGATCGCGTCATCGACTACGTCAAGCAGAAATACGGGCGCGACGCGGTCAGCCAGATCGCCACCTTCGGCACGATGGCGGCCAAGGCCGCGCTGCGCGACGTGGGCCGCGTGCTGGGCATGGGCTACGGCCATGTCGACAGCATCGCCAAGCTGGTGCCGGCGCCGCCCGGCAAGACGGTGACGCTCAAGCGCCCCGGCGACAAGCCCGAGAGCGGCGTGATCTACGCCCGCAAGGAGGCGCCGGAGATCGAGCAGCGCGAGGCCGCCGAGGAGGAGGTGGCCGAACTGCTGGCGCTGGCCGAGCGCGTCGAGGGCATGGTGCGCAACATCGGCATGCACGCCGGCGGCGTGCTGATCGCGCCGGGCAAGATCACCGACTTCTGCCCGCTGTACATGCAGCACGGCAGCGACAGCGCGGTCAGCCAGTTCGACAAGGACGACGTCGAGGCGATCGGCCTGGTGAAGTTCGACTTCCTGGGCCTCGCCACGCTGACCATCCTCGAGATGGCCAAGGAGTTCATCCGCGCCCGCCATGCCGACCGGCGCGACTTCGCGTTCGAGACGCTGCCGCTCGACGATGCCGGCGCCTACCGGCTGATGAGCGAAGGCAAGACGGTGGCGGTGTTCCAGCTCGAAAGCTCGGGCATGCAGCGCATGCTGCGCGACGCCAAGCCGAGCCTGTTCGAGGACGTGATCGCGCTGGTGGCGCTGTACCGGCCGGGCCCGATGGACCTGATCCCGAGCTTCTGCGCCCGCAAGCACGGCCGCGAGGAGGTCGAGTACCCGCATCCGCTGATGAAGGAGGTGCTCGAGGAAACCTACGGGATCATGATCTACCAGGAGCAGGTGATGCAGGTCGCCCAGCGCCTGGGCGGCTACTCGCTCGGCGGCGCCGACCTGCTGCGCCGCGCGATGGGCAAGAAGAAGGCCGAGGAGATGGCCAAGCACCGGGCGATCTTCGCCGACGGTGCCGCCAAGAACGGCATCGCCGAGCCGAAGGCGAACGAGATCTTCGACCTGATGGAGAAGTTCGCCGGCTACGGCTTCAACAAGTCGCACGCCGCCGCCTACGCCCTGCTGGCCTACCACACGGCCTGGCTGAAGGTGCACTACCTGGCCGAGTTCACCGCGGCCAACATGAGCGTCGCGCTCGACGACACCGACAAGCTCAAGATCTTCCACGACGACGCGGTGGCGCTGGGCATCACCTTCGAGCCGCCGGACGTCAACACCGGCACGCACCGCTTCGAGCCGGTGGCCGACCGCGTGGTGCGCTACGGCCTGGGCGCGATCAAGGGCACCGGGCAGAGCGCGATCGAGGCGATCGTGCAGGCGCGCGAGGCGGGCGGGCCGTTCACCTCGCTGTTCGATTTCTGCGCGCGGGTCGACCGCAGCCGGCTCAACAAGCGCACCGTCGAGGCGCTGATCAAGGCCGGCGCGTTCGACCGCTTCGGCGTCGAGCGCTCGTCGCTGGTCGCGAGCATCGGCCTCGCATTCGACTACGCCGACAGCCAGGCCGCGCATGCCGACCAGTGCGGGCTGTTCGACTTCGAGCCCGACGGCCATGCCGCGTCCACGCAGGAGCCGGCGTACATCGCGGCGGCGGCGTGGAGCATCAAGGAGCGGCTGGGCTTCGAGAAGACCGCGCTCGGCTTCTACCTGTCCGGCCACCTGTTCGACCAGAGTGCCGACGAGGTGCGGCGCTTCGCCCGCGTGCGCAACGCCGACCTGATCGACAGCCGCGAGCCGCAACTGCTGGCCGGCATCGTCGGCGACCTGCGCGTGGTCAACGGCCAGCGCGGCCGGGTCGCGATCTTCAAGCTCGACGACAAGACCGAGGCGCTGGAAGCCGTCGCCAACGAGGAGCTGCTGAACGCCCACCGCGACCTGCTGAAAGACGACGAACTCGTCATCGTGCAGGGCAAGGTGCAGCCCGACCGCTTCTCCGGCGGGCTGCGCCTGAACGTGCAGCAGGTGTGGGACCTGGCCGAGGCGCGCTGCCGCTTCGGCAAGTACCTGCGCGTCGAGGTCAACGGCAGCGTGCCGCCGGTGGCGGCGATGCTGCGCGACTTCCCGAGCCGCACCACCTCCACCGAGGCCGGCCCGCTCACGCAGGGGCTGCCGATCCGGCTGGTGCTGCAGCGCGAGCGGGCGGTCGGCGAACTCGACCTGGGCGACGAAGGCCGGTTCTTCCCGAGCGACGCGGCGCTGGCGCGCTGGCGCGACAGCACGCACGGGCGCGCCAGCGTGGTTTACGACTAGACACCAGACGCCTCGAACCCTCCGGAACCGGCCTGGCCGGGGACGGTCCTACCTGCACGAGCCGCGGCGCAGACCGCGGCGTGACAACTTCCGGGAACTCCCCATGCGCATGCTTTCCGCGGCCGTCCTGGCCCTCGCCACCACCGTTCCGGCCCTCGCCACCGCCCAGGTCGGCGTGTCGGTCAACATCAGCCAGCCGGGCCTGTACGGCCGCATCGACATCGGCGACGTGCCGCCGCCGGCGCTGATCTACGCGCAGCCGATCGTCGTCGTGCCGGGGCCGGTGGCGGTGCAGCGCCGGCCGATCTACCTGCACGTGCCGCCGGGCTACGAGCGCAACTGGGGCCGCTACTGCGGCCGCTACAGCGCCTGCGGCCAGCCGGTGCTGTTCGTGCGCGACGACTGGTACCGCGAGCACGGCCCGCGCGGCCGGGGCTACGGACGCGGCCACGACGATCGCCGCGACGACCACCGCGGCCCGCCCGGGCACGACCGTGGCCACGGTCATGGCCACGGGAAGGACAAGGGCCACGGCCACGGCCACGACCGTTGAGGACGCCGCCGGCACCTGCCTACACTCGTCGGCATGGCCGACGACGCACCGATCACCGGTTTGATCCTGACCGGCGGTGGTGCCCGCGCCGCCTACCAGGTCGGCGTGCTGGCGGCGATCGCGCGCATCCGGCGTGACTGCCTGCCCGAACCGGGCCATCCGTTCCCGGTGATCGCCGGCACCTCGGCCGGCGCGATCAATTCCGCGGTGCTGGCCTGCGGGGCCGACCGCTTCGACGCCTCGGTCGACAGCCTGGTCCAGGTGTGGTCGGGCTTCCATGCCGACCAGGTCTACCGCACCGATTCGTTCGGCATCGTGCGCACCGGCGCGCGCTGGCTGACGATGGTGTCGATCGGCTGGGTGCTGGCGCGCTGGCGCCGCGCCCGGCCGCGCTCGCTGCTCGACAACGCGCCGCTGGCGGCCCTGCTCGCGCAGTGGGTCGATCCGCTGCGCGTGCGGCGCATGATCCACGAGGGGCATCTGCGCGCGCTGGCGGTCAGCGCATCGAGCTACGGCTCGGGGCTGCACGTCACGTTCTATGACGCGGCCGAGGCGATCGCGCCGTGGACGCGTTCCCAGCGCATCGCGGTGCACAGTGAGATCGGCGTGCCGCACCTGCTGGCATCGTCGGCGATACCGTTCGTGTTCCCGGCCACGCCGCTCTACCTCGACGGCCGCACCGAATACTTCGGCGACGGTTCGATGCGCCAGTCGGCGCCGATCTCGCCGGCGATCCACCTCGGCGCGCAGCGCATCCTCGTCGTCGGCGCCGGACGGATGCACGAGCCGCCGCAGCCGCGTTCGGGCAGCGGCGAGTACCCGACGCTGGCGCAGATCGCCGGCCACGCGCTGTCGAACATCTTTCTCGATGCGCTGGCGGTCGACGTGGAGCGGTTGCAGCGAATCAACAACACCGTTGCGCTGCTGCCGCCGACGGCCCGCTCGGCGACGCTGCTGCGGCCGATCGAGGTGCTGGTGATCTCGCCGTCGCAACGGCTGGACGACCTGGCCGCGCGCCACCTGGGCAGCCTGCCGTCGTCGATCCGCGCGCTGCTGCGCGGCGTCGGCGTGTCGGGCCGCGGCGTCGATGCGCGCGGCGCGGCGCTGGCGAGCTACCTGCTGTTCGAGGCGCCGTACACGCAGGAACTGATCCGGCTCGGCGCGGCCGATACCGACGCACGGCGCGACGAGGTGGTCCGCTTCTTCGGCTGGCGCGAGCGCCGGCCGCGGACGTGAAAACGCCCTGCGCGGGCAGGGCGTTTCGGGGTGCGGTGTGGGTGCGGCCTACTTCGTCTTCTCGGCGGCCGCCCGGGCGGGCTTCGCGTCGGCGGTATCGGTGTCTTTCGCGTGCGCGGCCTTCGTACCCTTTGACGTCCCGGCGGCGTGGCGCGGCGCCTTCGTCGCCGTGGCCGCATCGGCCGCGGGTGCGGCGTAGGCCGCGCCGTTGACGGTCAGCCCGCCGCCGGAAAACTTGGCGGCATTGCCGTCACCGACGCCCTTGACGCGGCCGACGAAGTCGCTCCAGTCCTTGAACGGGCTCTTCTTGCGTTCGTCGAGGATGCGGGTCGACATCCCGGGGCCGATGCCCTTGACCGCTTCGAGATCGGCCTGCGAGGCGTTGTTGGCATCGACGGCCGCGGCGTTCGACGCGATGGCGACAGTGGCCAGCAGCGTGGCCAGAAAGCTCTTGAACATGGTGGATCTCCCTCGTCGGATGGGTGGGTGGTGAAGCCGCCGCCCCGGTCGATCCCGGGCTGCAGTCGGTCCGGCCGAGGTTACGGACGCGCCGTGCGCGTGTCGTCCCCCCGGCGCACCCTCCGTCGGGGGCGGTTCAGCCGGTCTGCGCCAACCAGTTCACGTACTGCTCGACGCCGTGGGCGACGTCGGCGAAAGCATGGTCGCAGCCGCTCGCGCGCAGCACCGACAGGTCGGCCTGCGTGAAGCACTGGTACTTGCCGACAAGCGCCGGCGGGAAGTCGATGTACTCGACCAGCTCCAGCCGCACCAGCTCATCCAGCGGCAGCGCGGGCTCGCCCTTCAGCGCGCGGGCCGCATTGACGGTGGCGAGCGCGACATCGTTGAACGGCTGCGCGCGTCCGGTGCCGAGGTTGAAGATGCCGCTGCGGTCCGGATGCTGGAGGAACCACAGGTTGACGGCGACCACGTCGTCGACGAAGACGAAGTCGCGCGACTGCATGCCCGCCGCGTAGCCGCCGTATTCGCCGAACAGCTTGACCTTGCCGTGCTCGCGGAACTGGTTGAAGTGGTGGAAGGCGACCGACGCCATGCGGCCCTTGTGCTGCTCGCGCGGCCCGTAGACGTTGAAGTAGCGGAAGCCCGCAATCTGCGGCGTCGTGCCCGCCTGCGCCGCCGGCAGCACGCGCCGCACGACGTTGTCGAACAGCAGCTTGGAGTAGCCATAGACGTTCAGCGGCCGCTCGAACTCGGGCTCTTCGCGGAACGACGCGCTGCCGCCGTAGGTGGCCGCCGACGACGCATACAGCAGCCGTACGCCCTGCGCGCGGCAGGCGTCGAGCAGGTCCTTCGAGCAACGGTAGTTCGTGTCCAGCATGTAGCGGCCGTCGTGCTCCATCGTGTCGGAGCACGCGCCCTGGTGCAGCACCGCCTCGACGTGGCCGAACTCGCCGCGGGCGAAGCGGGCGTAGAAGTCGCTGCGGTCGAAGTAGTCGCTGATGCTCGCGCCGAGCAGGTTGCGGTACTTCGGGCCGTCGGTCAGGTCGTCGACGGCGATCACGTCGTCGATGCCGGCCGCGTTCAGCCCGTGGACGAGGTTGCTGCCGATCATGCCGGCAGCGCCAGTGACGACGACTTTCATCCGAAAAGCTCCTCGTAGCTGATGGTGGCCGTGCCGAACTTTCCGACCACGATGCCGCCGGCGCGGTTGGCGATCGGCATCGCTTCGCGAACGTCCATGCCGCAGGCGAGCATCGCGGCCAGCGTCGCGATCACGGTGTCGCCGGCGCCGGTCACGTCGAACACCTCGCGTGCCTGTGCCGGCACGCGCACGTGGCCGCGGTCGTCGAACAGCGACATGCCTTCCTCCGAGCGCGTGAGCAGCAGGCTGTCGAGCTGCTGTTCGCGACGCAACGCCTCGGCGCGGGCGTGCAGGTCGGCTTCGTTGCGCCATTCGCCGACGACCTGCGCCAGCTCCGCCCGGTTCGGCGTGATCACGCTGGCGCCGGCGTAGCGGGTGTAGTCGCTGCCCTTCGGATCGACCAGCACCGGCCGGCCGGCGGCCCGCGCCAGCTCGATCATGCGCGGGATGTGTGTCAGCCCGCCCTTGCCGTAGTCGGAGAACAGCACCGCGTCGTGGTCGGCCAGCGCCTGCTGGAAGTCGCTCAGCATGCCGGCCAGCACCTCGTGGTCGGGCCGGTTCTCGAAATCGACGCGCAGGAGCTGCTGCGAGCGGCCGATCACGCGCAGCTTGACGATGGTGTAGAGCTGCGGATCCTCGCCGAGCCGCGTGCCGACGCCGCGCTCCTCGAGCAGCCGGCGCAGCGTGCGCGCGGGCTCGTCGGTGCCGACGACCGTCAGCAGCGTGGCCTGCGCGCCGAGCGTCTTCACGTTCAGCGCGACGTTGGCCGCGCCACCCAGGCGCTCCTCCTCGCGCGAGACGCGCACCACCGGCACCGGCGCCTCGGGCGAGATCCGGTCGACGGCGCCGAACCAGTAGCGGTCGAGCATCGCGTCGCCGACGACGAGCACGCGGGCTGCCGCCAGGCGTTCCTTGCCGGGTCTGTTCACAGGTCCTCCAGGTGTTGCGGGGGGTAGCTGTCCCAGCTCAGGCAGCCGGGACATTGCCAGAAGTAGGCCTGGGCCTCGAACCCGCAGGCGGCGCAGCGGTAGCGCTGCAGCGGGCGCGCGGCGCGCGCGATGGCGGCCTCGATCACCTTCAGCTCCGGATCGTCGCCCTGGCCGGCGTCTCCGGCGCGGCGCTGAAGCAGTTCGCGCGCGGCCGACAGCCCGGGATGGTCGCGCAGGTGCTCGGCCAGGCGTTCGCGCTGGCGGGCGGGGTCCGGGTCGAGCCGGCCGATCGCCGACAGCAGCGGCAGCCGCGGCGCCTGCCGGTACAGCGCGGTGAGCTGCGCCAGCGCCGCGTCGCGTTCGCCGGCGGCGGTCGCGGCATCGGCATAGTCGATCGCGACGAGGCCGAACGCGTCCGGATGGATCGCGAGCAGCTGCCGCCACGATTGCAGCGCACCGGCCAGGTCGCCGGCGGCCCGGGCGCGCTGCCCGATGACCACCAGCGGGCGCGCTGACTGCGGTGCCGCCGCATGAGCGCGCTGCAACGCCTCGGTGGCCTCGGCCGGCTGGCGCCGGATGTCCGCCTCGGTGGCGATCTCGCACCAGTAGTGCGAGATGCGCGACGCGTAGGAGCCGGTGCCGCTGCGCTCGAGCTTCTGCGCGTCGTCGATGGCAGCGCGCCAGTCGCGCGAGCGCTCGTGCAGCGTGAGCAGTGCCAGGCGCGCCTCGGTGTCGAAGCTGGTGCCTTCGAGGCGCCGCCAGGCGTCCTCGGCGCGGTCGAACAGGCCGGCGCGCATGAAGTCCTGTGCCAGGCCGTGCTGGGCGCGTTCGCGCTCGCTGGCGGGCAGGTCGGCGCGCTTGAGCAGGTGCTCGTGCACGCGCACCGCGCGCTCGTACTCGCCGCGGCGGCGGAACAGGTTGCCGAGCGCGAAGTGCAGGTCGCTGGTGTCCGGGTCGTGCTGGACGGCCTCGATGAACGCGTCGATCGCCTTGTCCTGCTGTTCGTTGAGCAGGAAGTTCAGGCCCTTGAAGTAGGCCTTGGGCGAGTCGCGCTGTTCGCGCTTCCACTGCCGCAGGTCCAGCCGCGAGGCGAGCCAGCCGAACGCGAACGCGACCGGCAGGCCCAGCAGCAGCCACTGCAGGTCAAAGTCCATCGCGCGGCGGGTGTTCGGGCACGGAATCGGTGATCGTCTCGGGCGCGAGCGGCGCCGGCACGGTCGGGGCCGGCAGGCCGTCCTGAACGCGGCGGGCAACGCGGCGGTGCTTCCACCAGCTCGGCACCATCGCGAACACGCCGAACGCGCAGCCGACGCCGAAGGCGCCGAGCACGATGAACACCATCGGGGCGCGCCACTCCTGGCCGAAGAACCACTTCACGCCAGCTTCCTGCTGGTTGTTCAGCGCGAAGGCGAACAGCGTGAAGAACACGAAGGCTCGAAAGAGCCAGACAAAGAGCCGCATCGAACC
Source organism: Piscinibacter sp. (assembly GCA_044223035.1). Classification (GTDB taxonomy): domain Bacteria; phylum Pseudomonadota; class Gammaproteobacteria; order Burkholderiales; family Burkholderiaceae_C; genus JBGAMJ01. Next base: position 2,860 of record JBGAMJ010000010.1, on the reverse strand, counting down.
TCCCGGGGCGCCGATTCTAGTGGCGCCCCGCCGGGAGCCCGGCTCCGGATCGGGCGATCCGCGCCGGGCCGGGCGCCGACGCTCAGCCGTGCGGCGCGGGGGTGTCCGCGTCGGCGTCGACGTCGGCGTCCGTTTCCATCGGCACGTCGTCGGTCACCGGCAGGTGGGCGTCGACGGATTCGCGCAAGGCCTTCCCAGGCTTGAAGTGCGGAACCAGCTTTTCCGGGATCACCACCTGCTCGCCGGAGCGCGGATTGCGCCCGACGCGCGGCGGGCGCCGGTTGATCGAGAAGCTGCCGAAACCACGGATCTCGATGCGGTGCCCGCGCGCGAGCGCGTCGGACATCGCATCGAGGATGGTCTTGACCGCGAACTCGGTGTCACGGTGGGTGAGCTGGCCGAATCGCTCGGCCAGCTGCGCCACCAGGTCGGATCGGGTCATCGGGCGCTGTCGAGGCTCAGCCGTTGTCGCGCTGGTTGTCCAGCTTGGCGCGCAGCAGGGCGCCCAGGCTGGTGGTGCCGGCGGTCTCGCGCTCGTTGCTCTGCGACAGGCGCTGCATCGCTTCCTGCTGGTCGACGTTGTCCTTGGCCTTGATCGACAACTGGATCGAACGCATCTTGCGGTCGATGTTGATGATCAGTGCGGAGACTTCGTCGCCTTCCTTCAGCACGTTGCGCGCGTCCTCGACGCGGTCGCGGCTGATTTCGGAGGCGCGCAGGTAGCCGGTCACGTCGCTGTTGAGCTGGATCTCGGCGCCGCGCGGGTCGACCGTCTTGACCTTGCCGGTCACCACCGAGCCGCGGTCGTTGACCGAGGTGTAGCTGGTGAACGGATCGGAGTCGAGCTGCTTGATGCCCAGGCTGATGCGCTCGCGCTCGACGTCCACCGCCAGCACGATCGCCTCGACCTCCTGGCCCTTCTTGTAGTTGCGGACTGCGGCTTCGCCCGGCTCGTTCCACGACAGGTCGGACAGGTGCACCAGGCCGTCGATGCCGGCTGCCAGGCCGACGAACACGCCGAAGTCGGTGATCGACTTGACCGGGCCCTTGACGCGGTCGCCGCGCTGCACGGTGGAGGAGAACTCCTCCCACGGGTTGGCCTTGCACTGCTTCATGCCCAGGCTGATGCGGCGCTTGTCCTCGTCGATCTCGAGCACCATGACCTCGACCTCTTCGCCCAGCGAGACGACCTTGCTCGGCGAGACGTTCTTGTTCGTCCAGTCCATCTCGGAGACGTGCACCAGGCCTTCGATGCCCGGCTCGATCTCGACGAACGCGCCGTAGTCGGCGATGTTGGTGACCTTGCCGAACAGGCGCGTGCCGGTCGGGTAGCGGCGCGACACGCCGTGCCACGGGTCGTCGCCCAGCTGCTTCAGGCCCAGCGAGACGCGGTTCTTCTCGGCGTCGAACTTCAGCACCTTGGCCTGCAGTTCCTGGCCGACCTGCACCACCTCGCTCGGGTGGCGCACGCGGCGCCAGGCCATGTCGGTGATGTGCAGCAGGCCGTCGATGCCGCCGAGGTCGACGAAGGCGCCGTACTCGGTGATGTTCTTGACCACGCCGTTGACGATGGCGCCTTCGGTCAGCGTCTCGAGCAGCTTGGCGCGCTCTTCGCCCATCGAAGCCTCGACCACGGCGCGGCGCGACAACACGACGTTGTTGCGCTTGCGGTCGAGCTTGATGACCTTGAACTCCATGGTCTTGCCCTCGAACGGGCTCATGTCCTTGACCGGGCGCGTGTCGAGCAGCGAGCCGGGCAGGAAGGCGCGGATGCCGTTGACCAGCACCGTCAGACCGCCCTTGACCTTGCCGTTCACCGTGCCGGTGACGAAGTCGCCGGACTCGAGCGAGTTCTCGAGCGACATCCACGACGCCAGGCGCTTGGCCTTGTCGCGCGACAGGATGGTGTCGCCGTAGCCGTTCTCGATGGCGTCGATGGCGACCGAGACGAAGTCGCCGACCTGCACCTCGAGCTCGCCCTGGTCGTTCTTGAACTCTTCGATGGGCACGTACGCTTCGGACTTGAGCCCGGCGTTGACGACCACGAAGTTGTGTTCGACACGGACGACTTCGGCGCTGATGACCTCGCCGGCGCGCATGTCGGAGCCCTTGAGCGACTCCTCGAACAGGGCGGCAAAGGATTCCATGCCCTCGGGGGCAGCGGTCTGGAGTTGAGACATTGAATTTCCGGGTGCAGCAGGAGGCTGCGGGGTTGGGGTTGCTGATCCGACGCCCCGGCGTGCCATGCGGCACTGGAGGGAGGGCGACGGGCCGGTCTTGCCTGGCGGCCCCCGGCGTCAGCCGAAGGGCCTGCGCTGCTGCCAGGCGGTCAGCACCACGTCCATCGAGGCTTCGACGGTCAGGGCCGAGTTGTCCAGCGGCAACGCATCGTCGGCCGGTTTCAAGGGCGCCACGCTGCGATTCTTGTCGCGCGCGTCACGCATCTCGAGTTCCGACCGAAGAACGTCGATATTAGCCGGAATTCCCTTTGAAATCAACTGCTTGTAGCGCCGCTCCGCACGCGTGGCGGCGCTCGCGGTGAGGAACACCTTGAGCTCGGCGCCGGGGAAGATCACCGTGCCCATGTCGCGCCCGTCGGCCACCAGGCCCGGCACGCGCCGGAACGACAGCTGCAGGTTGCGCAGCGCCTCGCGCACGGCGGGCCAGCCGGAGATCTTCGAGGCCATCGCGCCCACGTCCTCGGCGCGCAGCGCGTCGGCCACGTTCTCGGAGCCCAGGTGGGCGTCGCCGTCGAGGAAGCGCAGGTCCAGCGATGCGGCGATCGAGGCCAGCCGGTTCTCGTCGTCCGGGGCGACGCCGCGGCGCATCGCCGTCAGCGCGGTGGCGCGGTAGACCGCGC
>JBGAMJ010000186.1:0-10175 GCA_044223035.1 Piscinibacter sp. | reverse complement strand
TGCAGGGCGTCGAATGCATGGTCGTCGCCAACGACGCCACCGTGAAGGGCGGCACCTACTACCCGATGACGGTGAAGAAGCACCTGCGCGCGCAGGAGATCGCGGCGCAGAACCACCTGCCCTGCATCTACCTCGTCGACTCCGGCGGCGCCTTCCTGCCGACGCAGGACGAGGTCTTCCCCGACCGCGAGCACTTCGGCCGCATCTTCTACAACCAGGCCAACATGTCGGCCCGCGGCATCCCGCAGATCGCGGTGGTGATGGGCTCGTGCACCGCCGGCGGCGCCTACGTGCCGGCGATGAGCGACGAGACGGTGATCGTGCGCAACCAGGGCACGATCTTCCTCGGCGGCCCGCCGCTGGTGAAGGCGGCCACCGGCGAGGTGGTCAGCGCCGAGGACCTGGGCGGCGGCGACGTGCACACCCGCACCTCCGGCGTCGCCGACCACCTGGCCGAGAACGACGCGCATGCGCTGGTGCTGGCGCGGCGCATCGTGGCGCACCTGAACCGCACACCGCCGGCGCGGCCGGCGATGCAGGCGAGCGAGGAGCCGCTGTTCGACCCGCAGGAGATCTACGGCGTGATCCCGCGCGACACGCGCAAGCCCTACGACGTGCGCGAGGTCATCGCCCGCATCGTCGACGGTTCGCGGCTGGACGAGTTCAAGGCCCGCTACGGCGCCACGCTGGTCACCGGCTTCGCGCACCTGTACGGCATGCCGGTGGGCATCGTCGCCAACAACGGCATCCTGTTCGGCGAATCGGCGCAGAAGGGCGCGCACTTCATCGAGCTGTGCGCGCAGCGCGGCGTGCCGCTGCTGTTCCTGCAGAACATCACCGGCTTCATGGTCGGCCGCAAGTACGAGAACGCCGGCATCGCGAAGGACGGCGCGAAGATGGTCACCGCGGTCGCCACCGCGCAGGTGCCCAAGCTGACGATGCTGATCGGCGGCAGCTTCGGCGCCGGCAACTACGGCATGTGCGGCCGGGCCTACTCGCCGCGCTTCCTGTGGATGTGGCCGAACGCGCGCATCAGCGTGATGGGCGGTGAGCAGGCCGCCGGCGTGCTCGCCACGGTGCGGCGCGAAGGCATCGAATCGCGCGGCGGCCAGTGGTCGACCGACGACGAGGCGGCCTTCAAGGCGCCGATCCGCGAGCAGTACGAACTGCAGGGCCATCCGTACTACGCCAGCGCGCGGCTGTGGGACGACGGCGTCGTCGACCCGGCCCAGTCGCGCCGCGTGCTCGGCTTGTCGCTGTCCGCGGCGCTGAACGCGCCGATCGCACCGACGACCTTCGGCGTGTTCCGGATGTGAGGGCGGGAACCATGTTCAAGAAGATCCTGATCGCCAACCGCGGCGAGATCGCCTGCCGCGTCATCAAGACGGCGCGCCGCATGGGCATCGCGACCGTGGCGGTGTATTCCGAGGCCGACGCCAACGCGCGCCACGTGCGCCTGGCCGACGAGGCGGTGCTGATCGGCCCGGCGGCGGCGCGCGAGTCCTACCTGGTGGCCGGGCGCATCCTCGACGCGGCGCGGCAGACCGGCGCCGAGGCGGTGCACCCGGGCTACGGCTTCCTGTCCGAGAACGACGCCTTCGCCGACGCCTGCGCGGCGGCCGGCATCGCCTTCATCGGCCCGCCGGCCTCGGCGATCCGCGCGATGGGCAGCAAGTCGGCCGCGAAGGCGTTGATGCAGGCGGCCGGCGTGCCGCTGACGCCCGGCTACCACGGCGACCGGCAGGAGCCGGCCTTCCTCGCCGGCGAGGCCGAGCGCATCGGCTACCCGGTGCTGATCAAGGCCAGCGCCGGCGGCGGCGGCAAGGGCATGCGGCGCGTCGACCGCGGCGAGGATTTCGAGGCCGCGCTGGCCTCGTGCCGGCGCGAGGCGCGCAACGCCTTCGGCGACGAGCACGTGCTGGTCGAGAAGTACGTGCTGCGCCCGCGCCACATCGAGATCCAGGTGTTCGGCGACTCGCACGGCCACTGCGTCTACCTGTTCGAGCGCGACTGCTCGGTGCAGCGGCGCCACCAGAAGGTGCTGGAGGAGGCGCCCGCGCCCGGCATGACGCCGCAGCGCCGCGCCGCGATGGGCCAGGCGGCGGTGGAGGCGGCGCGCGCGGTCGGCTACGTCGGCGCGGGCACGGTGGAGTTCATCGTCCAGCCCGACGGCAGCTTCTACTTCATGGAGATGAACACCCGGCTGCAGGTGGAGCACCCGGTCACCGAGATGATCACCGGGCTCGACCTGGTGGAGTGGCAGCTCCGCGTGGCGGCCGGCGAGCCGCTGCCGCTGGCACAGGAGCAGCTCTCGATCGACGGCCACGCGCTCGAGGCGCGCATCTACGCCGAAGACCCGGACCGCGGCTTCCTGCCGTCCACCGGCCGGCTGGTGCACCTGGCGCCGCCGGCAGAGAACGACCATGTGCGCGTGGACACCGGCGTCGAGCAGGGCGACGAGATCACGCCCCACTACGACCCGATGATCGCCAAGCTGATCGTCTGGGGCGCCGACCGCCGGCAGGCGCTCGCCCGCATGCGGCAGGCGCTGGCGCAGTACCGCGTGGTCGGCGTGCAGAACAACGTCGAGTTCCTGGCCCGGCTGGTGGCGGTGCCGTCGTTCGCGAATGCCGACCTCGACACCGGGCTGATCGAGCGCGAACAGGCCAACCTGTTCCCGCCGCCCGGGCCGGTGCCGGACGACATCTGGCTGCTCGCCGCGCTGGCCGAGCTGTGCCGACAGGACGCCGCGGCGGCGACGGCCGCGCGCCGCGCCAGCGACCCGGACTCGCCCTGGCGCGCGCTCGACGGCTGGCGGCTGAACGGCCGCGCCGGCCGGCGCATCGCGCTGCGCTTCGGCGAGCAGCAGGTCGAACTGCAGGTCACGACCGGCGCTGCCGGCCACGAACTGGAGCTCGGCGGCCAGCGCGTGCGCGCGCGCGGCACGCTGGGCGCCGACAGCGAGTTGCAGGCGCAGCTCGGCGAACGGCGGCTGCGCGCCGCGGTGGTGGCCAGTGGCGTGCGGCGGCATGTGTTCTTCGAGGGCCGGTCGTGGCCGCTGTCGCTGGTCGACACGCTGCACGTGGGCGGCGCCGGCGCCGACGAGGTCGATGCCGGGCTGAAGGCGCCGATGCCCGGCAAGGTGATCGCGCTGCTGGCCGAGGCCGGCGCGACGGTCGACAAGGGCGCGCCGCTGCTGGTGCTGGAGGCGATGAAGATGGAGCACACGATCCATGCCCCGCGCCGCGGACGGGTCAAGTCCTTCCGCTACGCTCCCGGCGATCAGGTCAGCGACGGGGCGGACCTGCTGGAATTCGAGGCGATCGAATGAGCCGCGCGACGAGCGCCGAGCGCGTGACCCTGGTCGAGGTCGGCCCGCGCGACGGCCTGCAGAACGAGAAGCAGACAGTATCGACCGACACCAAGCTCGAACTGATCGACCGGCTCTCCGCCGCCGGGCTGCGGCAGATCGAGGCCACCGCCTTCGTCTCGCCGAAGTGGGTGCCGCAGATGGCCGACCATGCCGAGATCCTGCGCCGGCTGGTGCGCCGGCCCGGCGTGGTCTACCCGGTGCTGACGCCCAACCTGAAGGGTTTCGAGGCGGCGCTGGAAGGCGGCGCGACCGAGGTGGCCGTGTTCGCCGCCGCGTCCGAATCGTTCTCGCAGCGCAACATCAACTGCTCGATCGACGAGTCGATCGCACGCTTCGAGCCGGTGTTCGAGGCGGCCCGCCGCCATGGCGTGACGGTGCGCGGCTACGTGTCCTGCGTGGCCGGCTGCCCGTACGAGGGCGCGGTCGACCCGGAGCGCGTGGCCGAGGTCGCCGCGCGACTGGCGGCGCTGGGTGCGCGCGAGGTGTCGCTGGGCGACACGATCGGCGTCGGCACGCCGGCATCGGTGCGGCGCCTGCTCGACGCGGTGAGCCGCCGGGTGCCGATGGCCGCGCTGGCGGGCCATTTCCACGACACCTACGGGATGGCGGTGGCCAATGCGCACGCGGCCTTCGAGGCCGGGGTGCGCGTGTTCGACAGCTCGGTCAGCGGCCTGGGCGGTTGCCCGTACGCGCGGGGCGCGTCGGGCAACGTCGCGACCGAGGACCTGGTCTACCTGTTGAACGGCCTGGGTGCGGACACCGGCGTCGACCTCGACGCGCTGGTCGACGTGTCGGCGTGGATCTCGCGCCAGCTCGGGCGCGAACCCGGCTCGAAGGTCGCGCGGGCGATGCTGGCGAAACGGGGATGAAGCGCGGCTGATCAGTTCGGCCGCAGCGTGTTGCCGTCGACGATCACGCGCGAGCCGGCGGCCGGCGCGGTGGCCTGTTCCACCGTGCGGGTGCTGCCGTCGTTCATGCGCACACGGACCTGGTACACGGTCTGGGTGTGCACGCGCTTCTCGATCTCGTTGCCGGCCAGGCCGCCGCCGATCGCACCGATGACGGTCATTGCGGTCTTGCCCTTGCCGCCGCCGACCTGGTGGCCGAGCAGCCCGCCGACCACGCCACCGGCCACCGCGCCGACGCCGGAGCCGTCGCCCTTGCGCTGCACGGCCTCGACGCTTTCGACCACGCCGCAGTCGTAGCAGACCGGCGCGGCGGGCGCCTGTTGCTGCGCGACGGCATGCGTCGGCGCGGGCGCCGGCCGGTGCTTGGCCTCGGCCACGCGCGGCGCCGCGGGCACTGGCTTCGGCGCGGTCATCGGCGTGGGCGGCGCGACCAGATCGTCCTTCGCGGTCTGCGGGGCGGCGATCGTCGCAGCCGGTGTCAGCGGGGCGACGACGGCGGCAGGCGTGGCCGCGGGTGCCGGGTTGCGCAGGACCCAGCCGGCGCCGACGCCGGCCGCGGCAATCGCCAGGCCCCCGAGGCCGAGCAGCAAGGGCATCGGCAGGCGGGAACGGCCGCCGGTCGACGGATCGGCGGAAACGGGGCTGGAAGTGAGCGTGGACATGTGGATTCCTCGGATAACTGCGCACGTTCGCGGCGCAATGCCGAGTACAACGCCGCCGGCGGCACGGCGGTTGCCATCGCACGCGAATCAACTGTCACGAGTCGTTTCGCGCGTGTCGAACGTCACGAGATGTTACGAAGGCCCTACAGGAGCGATGCCAGCGACCGCTGCACCGAGGCCACGTCCTGTCCGCTTCGGCGCGCCCAGTCGCGCAACTGGTCGTCGCCGACCTTGCCGACGTTGAAATAGGTCGCTTCCGGATGCGCCAGGTAGAAGCCGCTGACGCTCGCCGCCGGCGTCATCGCAAGGCTTTCGGTCAGCGCCATGCCGATGTCGGCGGCGCCGAGCACGCGGAACATGTCGGCCTTGACGCTGTGGTCCGGGCAGGCCGGGTAGCCCGGCGCCGGGCGAATGCCGCGGTACTTCTCGGCGATCATCTCGGCGTTGGACAGCGCCTCGTCCGGCGCGTAGCCCCACAGCTCGGTGCGCACGCGCTGGTGCAGCCGTTCCGCATAGGCCTCGGCCAGGCGGTCGGCCAGCGCCTTCAGCATGATCGCGCTGTAGTCGTCGTGGTCGTCGAGGAACTGGCGCTCCTTGCGGTCGGAGCCGATGCCGGCGGTGACCGCGAACATGCCCACATGGTCGGCGATGCCCGATTCGCGCGGCGCGACGAAATCCGCCAGGCAGCGGTTCGGCCGCCGGACCTTGCTGCCGTCGGGCGCGTCGATGACCGGGCGCTCGCTCTGCATGCGCAGGCCGTGCCAGGTCATCAGCACCTCGCTGCGCGACTCGTCGGCGTAGATCTCGATGTCGTCGTCGCCGACGCTGTTGGCCGGGTACAGGCCGACCACGCCGTTGGCGGTGAGCCAGCGGCCGTCGATCAGCCGCCGGAGCATGCGCTGGCCGTCGGACAGCACGCGCCGCGCCGATTCGCCGACGATCTCGTCGGTGAGGATCGCCGGGTACGGGCCGGCCAGGTCCCAGGTCTGGAAGAACGGCGCCCAGTCGATGCAGGCGGCGATCTCGGCCAGGTCGTGGTTGCGGAACACCCGGCGGCCGATGAACTTCGGCACCGGCGGCACGTAGGTGCTCCAGTCGATCGGCGTCTTGTTGGCGCGCGCCTGCGCCAGCGTGACCAGCGGCGTCGCCTTGCGGTTCGCGTGCTGGTGGCGCACGCGCTCGTAGTCGGCCTTCAGCTCCGCGAGATACGCCGTCGCTTTCTCGTCGGAGAGCAGGTCGCTGCAGACGCCCACGCTGCGGCTCGCGTCGGGCACGTACACCACCGGCCCCTCGTAGTGCGGCGAGATCTTGACCGCGGTGTGGACCCGGCTGGTGGTGGCGCCGCCGATCAGCAGCGGGATCTTCTTCAGCCGGAAGTGGTCGTCGCGCTGCATCTCGGCGGCCACGTGCTGCATCTCCTCCAGGCTCGGCGTGATCAGGCCCGACAGGCCGATGATGTCGGCGCCCTCGACCTTGGCGCGCGCCAGGATGTCCTGGCACGGCACCATCACGCCCATGTTGACGACCTCGAAGTTGTTGCACTGCAGGACGACGGTGACGATGTTCTTGCCGATGTCGTGCACGTCGCCCTTGACGGTGGCGATGACGATCTTGCCCTTGGCCTTCGCCTCGCCGCCGGCCTCCACCAGCGCCAGCTTCTCGGCCTCGATGTAGGGCAGCAGGTGGGCCACCGCCTGCTTCATCACCCGGGCCGACTTCACCACCTGCGGCAGGAACATCTTGCCCTGGCCGAACAGGTCGCCGACGACGTTCATGCCGGCCATCAGCGGGCCCTCGATCACGTGCAGCGGGCGCCCGCCGCGGTCGCGGATGGCGACCCAGACCTCCTCGGTGTCCTCGACGATGAAGTCGTTGATGCCGTGCACCAGCGCATGCGAGAGGCGCTCCTCGACCGGCTTGGCGCGCCAGGCGAGCCGTGCGCTGTCGTCGCGTGCGGCGCCCTTGGCGCGCTCGGCGATCTCGATCAGGCGCTCGCCGGCATCGCGGCGGCGGTTCAGCACCACGTCCTCGACGCGCTCGCGCAGCTCCGGGTCCAGGTCGTCGTAGACGCCGACCATGCCGGCGTTGACGATGCCCATGTCCATGCCGGCGCGGATCGCGTGGTAGAGGAACACGGTGTGGATCGCCTCGCGCACCGGATCGTTGCCGCGGAAGCTGAAGCTGACGTTGCTGACGCCGCCCGACACCTTGGCGCCGGGCAGGTTCTGCTTGATCCAGCGCGTGGCGTTGATGAAGTCGACCGCGTAGTTGTCGTGCTCCTCGATGCCGGTGGCGATCGCGAAGATGTTCGGGTCGAACACGATGTCCTCGGGCGGGAAGCCGACCTCGTCGACGAGGATGCGGTAGGCCCGTTCGCAGATCGCGATCTTGCGTTCGTAGGTGTCGGCCTGGCCGGTCTCGTCGAAGGCCATCACGACCGCGGCGGCGCCGTAGCGGCGCACCAGCGTGGCCTGGCGCTTGAAGGCGTCGACGCCTTCCTTCAGCGAGATCGAGTTGACGATGCCCTTGCCCTGCACGCACTTCAGGCCGGCCTCGATCACCTCCCACTTGGAGCTGTCGATCATGATCGGCACGCGCGCGATCTCCGGCTCGCTGGCGACCAGGTTCAGGAAGCGCACCATCGCCGCCTGGCTGTCGAGCATCGCCTCGTCCATGTTGACGTCGATGATCTGCGCGCCGTTCTCGACCTGCTGCCGCGCCACCGCCAGCGCCTGCTCGAACTGGCCGGCCAGGATCATCCGCGCGAAAGCCTTGGACCCGGTGACGTTGGTGCGCTCGCCGACGTTGACGAACAGCGAGCCGTCGCCGATCGTCACCGGCTCCAGGCCCGACAGCCGCATCGGCGGCACCGAGACGGGCGCGGTGGGTGCGAGGGAATCGGCGGGCTCGGCGGAGGCGGCAGGGCGGGCGAAGGTCATGGCGGTCGGTGGCGTCGATGGGCCGCACGACTCACCGCGGCCCGGAGGCGGGTGAGCGCGGTTGATCGGAAACCGACCCAAGCCTGGCGACCGGATCCGGCCGTCGCAGCGCTCCTTGGGCGAGGGCGGGATTGTAGGGCGCGGTTCAAGTTGTGCGAGCGACTGCCGAAATGACGCGGAACCGCCTGCATCTGTAAACATTTTCACGTCACCCCAACGGCCCATGCCTTCCTTCACCCCCTTGCCCGGCTCGACGCTGCGCATCGGCGTCCCGATGCCGGTGGCGCTGCGCGACGTCTCCGGCAAGCTGCTCGTGCCGCGAGGGGGCATGCTGGAAACCGAGCTGCAGTTGAAGCAGCTGATGTCGCGCGGCGTCTACGTCGACGAGATCGACTCGGAGCTGCTGCGCAAGGCGGTGCACGGCAAGCTCCAGCACATGGTCCAGCAGGACCAGCTGATCGGCCGCATCGCGACCGCCCAGCCCGATGCGCAGGACATCGCCTCGGCCGCCGCGCCGCCCCCCGCCGCGCCGCGCCGCGTGGCCGACCCGGTGGCGGCGTGGGGTGACCGCATCCTGCGCGTCAGCGCGCTGCTGCGCGACCCGGCTCCCGCCGATTTCATCGCGCGGCTGCAGCGGGTGGAGCAGGAAGCGCTGGACCTGCTGAACGGCGACGCCGACGACACGCTGCTGACGCTGATCCAGACCGCCACGACCGACACCCGGCAGTACAGCGCCACCCATGCGCTGCTGGTGATGGTGGTGTGCGAACTCGCGGCGCGCCACCTGCCCGGCTGGTCAGCCGACTGGCGCGGCTCGATGCGTCGCGCCGCGCTGACGATGAACCTCGCGATGACGGCGCTGCAGGACCAGCTCTCGCAGCAGGACCAGGCACTGAGCACGACACAGCGCGAGGCGGTAAACACCCACGCCGCACGGGGCGCGGCGCAGTTGCGGGGGTTCGGCGTCGCCGATGAACGCTGGCTCGAAGCCGTGGAACGCCACCACGACGCGCCCGGGGGCCCGCTGGACGAGCAACCCCCGGCGCTGCAGATCGCGCGGCTGGTGCAGCGCGCCGACATCTTCGCCGCGCGGTTGAGCCCGCGCAAGCGCCGCCACGGACTGTCGGCGACAGCCGCCGCCAAGGCCGCCTACCTCGACGAACAGCAGAAAGCCGACGAGGCGGGCGCCGCGATCATCAAGGCGCTGGGCATCTACCCGCCAGGCAGCTTCGTCAAGCTCGCCAACGGCGAGGTCGCGGTGGTGCTGCGCCGCGGCCGGCGCGCCAACGAACCGATGGTGGCGAGCGTGGTCGGCCGCAATGGCATCGCGCTGGGCGACCCTGCCGTGCGCGACACGCGGCACAAGGGCCACGAGATCGCGAGCGGCGTGCTTCCGCACGAAGTCAAGGTGCGGCTGAACCTGCTCCGGCTGCTGCAGCTTGCCTGACGGCACGCCACCTCGCCGCGTGTCGGCGAGAGACGGCTCCGGCGGCCATCCGCCGCGTCTGCGTGCCGATACCGCCGTGATTCGGCCGCGACCGGCCGGCCAGGATCCTCAGGCCGCGAGCAGCTCGCTGAACAGTCCCTGATGCCGGCAGCGCGGCTGGTAGCGCGACACCCGCTCGGCGATCTGCCGGATGTGCGCCGGCGTCGTGCCGCAGCAGCCGCCGGCGATGTTCAGGAAGCCTGCGCGCGCGAAATCCTCGACCAGCGCGCCGGTGATCTCGGGCGTCTCGTCGAAGCCGGTGTCGCTCATCGGGTTCGGCAGCCCGGCGTTCGGGTAGCAGCTGATGAAGGTGTCGCCGGCGACCTTGGCCAGTTCCTCGATGTACGGCCGCATCAGCGCCGCGCCGAGCGCGCAGTTCAGGCCGACGGCGATCGGCCGCGCATGCCGCACGCTGTTCCAGAATGCGCTGACCGTCTGCCCGGACAGGATGCGGCCGGACGCGTCGGTCACGGTGCCGGAGATGATCACCGGCAGCCGCTCGCCGGTGTCGGCCATCAGCTCGTCGAGCGCGAAGATCGCGGCCTTTGCGTTCAGCGTGTCGAAGATCGTCTCGACCAGGAACAGGTCGCAGCCGCCTTCGAGCAGGCCCTCGGCCTGCTCGCGGTAGGCGTCGCGCAGTTCGTCGAACGTGACGTTGCGCGCCGCCGGGTCGTTCACGTCCGGGCTGATGCTGGCGGTGCGCGGCGTCGGCCCGAGCGCGCCGGCAGCGAAGCGGGGCTTGTCCGGGGTGCTGAATTCGTCGCAGGCCTGGCGCGCGAGCCGCGCCCCGGCGACGTTCATCTCGCG
>JBGAMJ010000185.1:0-10117 GCA_044223035.1 Piscinibacter sp. | reverse complement strand
ATGCCCTTCTTGGCCGGCGCGACCTTCTTCGCAGGCGCGGCCGACTCGGGCGCAACCTTCTTGGCCGCCGCCTTCTTCGCCGCCGCCTTCTTCGCCGGCGCCTTCTTCGCCGGCGCCTTCTTGGCCGGAGCCTCGCGAACCACCTCGGTCGCGGCCTCGCCGAGCACCTCGACCAGCCCCTCCTGGCCACGCTCCAGCGGCTCCAGTGCCTCAGCCGGCGCTGCGGCCGTCGGGCGGGCGCCGCGCGGGACCGGCGCGGCGGCGGTATACGGCGCATCGGCGACGAAGCCGCTGGCCAGCACGGCCTTCGCACGCTCGTAGTACTTCTGCCGATCGGCCAGCCCGTTGGTGCCGCCGTTGATGCGCTTCGTGACGCCGACGAAATCCTCGGCATCGGCCTTGGCGTTCAGGCCATTGGACTTCCAGAACAGCCCGGCGATCGCGAAGGCCACCTCCGGCGTCGCCGCCAGCTCCGGCTGCGACAGCAGATCCACGCCGACCAGCGAACCGTACTTCGTGTAGTTGGCGCGGCCCGTCACCTGGATCGGGCCGCGGCCCTTGAAGCGCTTGCCGTCACCCGGCTGGTTGTTGCCCAGGCGCGCCGCGAGGTCGTTCGGCGGCTCGTAGCGGCGCTGCGCGTCCGTCGGGCCCCAGATCTCCTCCATGAAGCGGAACTCGGCCGACTCGTGCGCAAGCTGCGCCACGAAGGCCGCGGTGCGCAGCATCGTGTTGATCTCGTGCCGCTGCATCTCGCGGTTGAGGAACGGCAGGAACTGCGCGCGCTTGGCGGCGGGCAGGTTGGGCATGATCTGACGAAGCTGGTCGTCGGTGAGCATCGTGTCGTTCCCCTGTGCATCGGACTGCCGCGACGACGAAATTCACCCGCCGGCGCGGCCCCGCGACGGGCCGGCGCAGCTTAGGGTCCGCGCAGCCGCTTGTCCATGCGCGACTCCCCGATGGCGCCGGCGTTCAGCCCGGGCGCGAAGCAGCCAGCGCAGCGGCGTTGATCGGCGTCGGCGGCCGGCCCGCCGAGGGCCCGAAGCCCAGCCCGGCGATCAGGTTGTCGGCCGCCAGGTCGGCCATCGCGCGGCGCGTGGCGATGCTGGCGCTCGCGATGTGCGGGGTCAGCACGACGTTGGGCACCTGCAGCAATGCCGGATGCACCGACGGCTCGCCCTCGAACACGTCCAGCCCCGCCGCCGCGATGCGCCGTTCGGCCAGCGCCTGCGCCAGCGCGGCGTCGTCGACCACCCCGCCGCGCGCGATGTTGACCAGCGTCGCGCCCGGCTTCATCAGCGCCAGTTCGGCGGCGCCGATCGCGTGGTGCGAGGCCGGCGAATACGGCACCACGATCACCAGGTGGTCCGCAGTGCGCAGCAGCTCGTCCTTGCCGACATAGGCGGCGCGGCATTCGGCCTCGACCGCCGGATCGAGCCGCGAACGGTTGTGGTAGACCACCCGCATGCCGAAGCCGAGCGCACCGCGCCGCGCGATCCCCTGGCCGATGCGCCCCATGCCCAGGATGCCGAGCGTGGCGCCGTGCACGTCGGCGCCGGTGAACATGTCGTAGCGCCACTTGGTCCATTCGCCGCGGCGCAGGTAGTGCTCGGATTCGGTGATGCGGCGCGCGGTGGCCATCATCAGCGCGAAGCCGAAGTCGGCGGTGGTCTCGGTCAGCACGTCCGGCGTGTTGGTGCACAGCACGCCGCGCGCGCTGCAGGCATCGACGTCGAAGTTGTTGTAGCCCACCGCCATGTTGGCGACCACGCGAAGCTGCGGGTTGGCGTCCAGCAGCGCGGCGTCGATGCGCTCGCTGCCGGTGGTCAGCGCGCCGGCCTTGCCCTGCAGCGCCTGCGCCAGCGCCGGGCCGAGGATGCGGTCGTCGGGGTTGTCGGTGACGTCGAAATGCAGCCGCAGCCGCTCGAGCACCTCGGGAAAGATCGCACGCGCGACGAGGATGGACGGTTTCATGGCGGGACCCGCACTCGGGCATCGTGGGGAAGACGCGGATTCTCGCGCTCATGAGGAAACGCCCGGCCGCCCGAAGTTTCCTCGTCCCCCTCGGGGGGCGGACGACGCAAGGCGTCGGCCTGGGGGCGCTCATGAGGAAACGCCCGGCCGCCCGAAGTTTCCTCGTCCCCCTCGGGGGGCGGACGACGCAAGGCGTCGGCCTGGGGGCGCGCATGAGGAAACGCCCGGCCGCCCGAAGTTTCCTCGTCCCCCTCGGGGGGCGGACGACGCAAGGCGTCGGCATGGGGGCGCTTTCACCCCGGCAACTCGCTCGCCAGCGCCCACGGCCCCTGCGCCAGGTGCTCCTTCAGGAACTCGACGCAGACCCGCACCTTGGCCGAATGGGTCGACTTCGCCGAGCTGACGGCCCACACCTCGGCCGGCTGGCGGTAGTGCGGAAGCAACTGCACCAGTGCGCCGTCGGCGATGCGGCCGGCGACGTCCCAGGTCGACATCATGATCACGCCGTGGCCGTCGAGCGCCCACGACAGCGCCACGTCGCTGTGGTTCGAGCCGATCGGCCCGGTGACCTTGACCGTCTCGAGCCCGGCCGGCCCCTGCAGGCGCCAGACGCCGAACGGGAACTCGCGGTCGCGGAACAGCAGGCAGTCGTGCTGCGCCAGTTCGGCCAGCGTCTTCGGCACCGTCCGTCGGGCCAGGTAGGCCGGCGCGGCGCACAGGATGCGCGCGCCGCGCGCGATGCGGTGGGCGATGACATGCGGTTCGAGCACCTCGCCGACGCGGATGTCCAGGTCGAAACCTTCGCTGATCAGGTCGACACGCCGGTCGACCAGTTCCAGCCACAGCTCCAGCGACGGATGCTGCCGCCGCAGCAGCGAGAGCACCGGCGCGATGTGGTTGCGGCCGAGCCGCAGCGTGGCGCTGACGCGCAGCAGGCCCGCAGGCTCGCCGCGGCTGGCGCCGACCTCGGCGCGCATCGCCTCCAGGTCGTCGAGGATGCGGCGCGCCCAGGCGTAGACCGTCTCGCCGTCGTCGCTGATGTGCACCCGGCGCGTGGTGCGGTGGAACAGCCGCACGCCGAGCTGTGCCTCGAGGATCGCGATGCGCTTGCTGACGTGCGCCGGCGAGGTGCCCAGCTCGGCGGCCGCCGCCGCAAAGCTCGACCGCCGCGCGACGCTGCACAGCACCCGCAGATCCTGCAACTCCGGCTCATTGTTCACGCAGCGTGTTTTCTGAATCAACAAACGGCGTCATTGTAGAAGTGATCGTTGACAGTAAGCTCGGGTTAACCATCATGCCGAACACCAACTCCCCTCGCCGCCCGGCCCTGTCGACCCGGGATACCGCAATCCTGACCTCGAGCCGCGCCCGGCATCCGGCCCGGCTTCCGGCCTCGCAGCCGCGGCCGGGCCATGAGGAGACACCGCGATGAGCGCCGCGATGCGGACCGCGCCGCCGCAGGTGCGCCAGGGCGTGCTGTTCGTGATCGCCGCGGTCGGCTGCTTCGCAGCGCTCGACACCTCCGTGAAGATCAACGGCGCGGCGGGGTCGGTGGCCGGGGTGATGTGGGTGCGCTACGCCTTCCAGACGGTGCTGACGCTCGCCACCCAGTGGCCGCGCCACGGCCGCGGGCTGCTGCGCACGCGCAACCCGCGGCTGCAGGTGCTGCGCGGGCTGCTGGTGCTCGGGTCCAGCGTGTGCGCGTTCTTCAGCCTGCGCCACCTGCCGGTCGGCGAGTTCACCGCGCTGGTGATGCTGTCGCCGCTGGCGGTCACGATGCTGGCCGCGCTGTCGCTCGGCGACCGCATCTCCTGGCTGCGCTGGGCGACGCTGGCCGGCGGTTTCGCCGGCGCGCTGATCGTGATCCGCCCCGACGGGAACGACGTCGGCTGGGCGGCGCTGATGCCGCTGGGCGTGATCGCCACGACCGCGCTCTACCAGGTGCTGACCAGCCGGCTGGTGCGCATCGACGACGCGGCGACGATGCAGTTCTACACCGGCCTGGTCGGCATGGTCGCAGCCTCGTGCGCGCTGCCCTTCGTCTGGAGCGCGATCGACCTGCACGTGCTGTCGAGCCTGGCGGTGCTGCTGGTGATGCTGGGCCTGTTCAGCACCATCGGCCACCACTTCATGATCATGGCCCATGCGCGCGCGCCGGTGGCCGCGCTGACGCCCTTCCTGTACTTCCAGATCGGGTTCGCGACGATCGCCGGCTGGCTGGTGTTCTCGCACCGCCCCGACGCCTGGACCATCCTCGGCATCGCGACCATCGCATCGTGCGGCGCCGCCGGCACCTGGCTGGCGACGAACGAATCGCGCGTTCTCGGCGCCGCGGGCCGGCCCGCGCTCTCGAAGACGCCCGGCCGCCCGGCGCTCATCGGAACCAGATGAACGACATCGCCGCGAACAGCGGCAGCAGGATCGCGCCCGACCACAGCATGTAGCCGAAGAAGCCGGGCATGCGCACGCCGCGGTGCTCCGCGATCGCCTTGACCATCAGGTTCGGCGCGTTGCCGATGTAGGTGTTGGCGCCCATGAACACCGAGCCGGCGGAGATCGCCGCCAGCGTGGTCGCCAGCGGCCCCATCAGCACCTGCGGGTCGCCGCCGGCGGTGTTGAAGAACACCAGGTAGGTCGGCGCGTTGTCGAGGAACGAGGACAACAGCCCCGAGGCCCAGAAGTACATGCCGGGCAGCGGCCGCCCATCGGCGCCAGTGACGGCCGCCACGACGCCGGCGAACGGCCCGTCCAGCCCGGCGCGCAGCATCGCGATCACCGGCACGATGGTCAGGAAGATGCCGGCGAACAGCAGCGCCACCTCGGCCATCGGCGCCCAGCTGAAATGGTTGCGCTCGCGCGCCTCGGCCGGGGTGATCCACAGCGACAGCACGAGCAGCACGACCAGCCCCAGGTCGCGCACCAGCCCGGCGCCGGTCAGCTCGGCGCCGGCCACGGTGAACAGCACGCCGGACTTCCACACCCCGCTCAGCGCGACCAGCCCCAGCACACCGGCCAGCAGCGCGAAATTGACGGCGCCGATGAAGCCGAGCCGCGGCGAGTCGGGCGTGGGATCGCGCGGGCGCACGCCGTCGCGGGCGTAGCGGTGGCGGTCGATCAGCCAGAACAGCAGCAGCAGCGCGCCGACCAGGAAGCCTGTCGGCGCCGCCAGGTGGTGCACCGTCCAGAAGAAGTCGACGCCGTTGAGGAAGCCGAGGAACAGCGGCGGATCACCCAGCGGCGTCAGCGCGCCGCCGGCGTTCGACACGATGAAGATGAAGAACACGATCACGTGCGCCATGCGCGGGCGGTTGTCGTTGGCGCGGATCAGCGGGCGCAGCATCAGCGTCGACGCGCCGGTCGTGCCCATCACGCTCGCCAGCAGCGCACCCAACGCCAGCAGCGCCACGTTCAGCCCCGGGCTGCCGTGCAGGTTGCCGCGAATGTGGATGCCGCCGGCCACGGCGAACAGCGTGGCGAGCAGCACGATGAACGGCAGGTACTCGCCCAGCGCCACGTGCAGCAGGCTGGCGCCGGCCGCCGCCGGGCCGAAGCGCAGGGCACAGGGCAACAGGAAGGCCAGCGCCCAGGCCAGCACGACCTTGCCGGCATGGTGGTGCCAGAACGTGGGCGCCAGCAGCGGCAGCAAGGCGATCGACAGCAGCATGCCGGCGAACGGAATCGCCCAGGCCGGGCCGAGCTGCGACCCGTCGATGGCCGCGGCCTGTGCGACCCACGGCGTGGCGAGCAGCGTCAGCGCGACGGCGCGAAGGCGTGGCCGGTGGTCGCTTCTGTCGCTTCCTGCTGCCATGCAGAGTCAAGCGTGCGAACCGATGCGTTGCCACTGTCGCCAGCTTGCCCAGGCTTCGGCCAGCGTCCGTGCGTGAACCGAGACGGTGTCGGCCACGACGCGGCCGTAGCCGCCCGCCATCGACAGCGCGACCGGGATGTGCCGCTCGCGCAATGCCTGCAGCACCCGCCGGTCGCGCTCGGCCAGGCCGGCGGCGCTCAGCTTGAGCCGGCCCAGGCGGTCGCCCTCATGCGGGTCGGCGCCGGCCAGGTAGAACGCGAGGCCCGGCGCCGCAGCTTCGTGGCGGCGCCAGACCTCGGCCAGCGCGGCGTCGAGTGCGTCGAGGTAGGCGGCGTCGCGGCAGCCGTCGGGCAGTTCCACGTCCAGGTCGCTCGCCTCCTTGCGGAACGGGAAGTTGCGCGCCCCGTGCAGCGACAGCGTGAACACCGTCGGGTCGTCCTCGAAGATCGCCGCGGTGCCGTTGCCCTGGTGCACGTCGAGGTCGATCACCAGCACGCGCAGCAGCGTCGGCACGGCCGGCGCCCAGGCGCCCAGCCGGCCGCGGGCGTCACGATGGTGCTCGGCCTGCATCAGCCGCGCCGCCACGGCGACGTCGTTGAACACACAGTAGCCGCTCCCCTTGTCGGCATAGGCGTGGTGGGTGCCACCGGCGAGGTTGGCGGCGACGCCGTCCCGCAGCGCCTGCCGTGCCGCGGCGATCGTCGCGCCGACCGATCGGCGAGCGCGCTGCACCATGCGCTCGGTCCACGGGAAGCCGATCTCGCGCTGCTCGGCGGCACTCAGCAGGCCTTCGGCGACCGCACCGATATAGCGCGGCGTGTGCACCAAGGCGAGCTCCCCGTCGCTCGCGGCGGGTGCCTCGTGCAGCTCGATGCCGGGCAGTTCGGCCTGCACCCGCTCGCGCAGCAGCCGGTACTTCTCCATCGGGAAACGGTGGCCCGCTGGCAGCGGCAGCACGAAGTGGTCGGAGTGGAAGGCCCGCATCGCGGCGGATTGTGACGGCGCCGCCGAGCCTAGATATGTCGCACTAATTTGTTGCATCGCAACATCTGAGGCTTGAATCGGGGGGCGTCCTGCGTATACTTCATCACATGGTGCAGTGCAGCAAAAGCACGGTGCCAACGAAGGCGGCCTGCGGGCCCCGCGTCACCCCTCTTCCCGTCGATTGGAGTCATTTTGAACATGCTGACCGCTGAACAAGTCGTCGCCGCCCACAAGGCCAACGTTGAAACCCTGTTCGGCCTGACCGGCAAGGCGCTCGAAGGCGTCGAGAAGCTCGTCGAGCTGAACCTGCAAGTCGCGAAGACCACGTTCAGCGAAGTCGCTGAAACGGCCAAGGCTGCCCTGTCGGTCAAGGACGCGCAAGAGCTGCTGGCCCTGCACGCCTCGCTGCTGCAACCGGCCGCCGAGAAGGCCGCCGCCTACAGCCGCCACCTGTACGACATCGCCGCCGCGACGAACGCCGAAGTGACCAAGGTCGCCGAGGAAACCGCCGCCGAAGCGCAGAAGTCGTTCGTTGCCGCCGTCGACGTGGCCGTCAAGAACGCCCCGGCCGGCTCCGAGAACGCCGTCGCGCTGGTCAAGTCGGCCGTCGCTGCCGCGAACAACGCCTACGAGACCGTGAACAAGGCTGCGAAGCAAGCCGCCGAAGTGGCCGAAGCCAACTTCACGGCGCTGACCTCGAACGCGGTCAAGGCCGCGCAAGTCGCCAAGCCGAAGCGCGCCGCCTGATTCGGTTCGCATATCGAACATAACAACTGACATCGAGGCCGACGGAACTTTCCGTTCGGCGCGGTTTCTGACCGCTGCTGCCGGCGACCCCGGCAGCCTCTCTGGAAGGTTGTCTCCTCGGTACCTCCAAGGTACCTTTCGGCCCGGTGGCAACACCGGGCCGTTTGTTTTTCCGAGCCCGGTGGCGACACCGGGGCGTTTGTTTTTCAGCGCCCGGTCTTGCGGCCGCGTCGCAGGCCGGTCAACGCGTCTTCGCCGCGATCGCCGCCTTCAGCGCCGGGATCGCCGCCAGCGCCGCCTCGCGGCCGGCCTGGATCGAACGCCGGCGCGACGAGAAGTCGGCCCCGGACACCCCGGCGAGCGACGGCCGCAGCACCACGTCCGCCTCGCGCAGCTCGAAGTTGTTGATGCTGCGGCCCATGATCGCGAAGGTCTGCAGCAGCATGTGCATCGCGTCGCCGGTCGGGTTGCCGTCGGGCGAGGCGGAGATGTCGACCGCGACGATCACCTCGGCGCCCATCTGCCGGGCAAAGCGCACCGGCACCGGCGACACCAGCCCGCCGTCGACGTACTCCCGCCCGGCGATGCGCACCGGCTGGAACACCGCCGGCACCGCGCTCGACGCCCGCACCGCCACGCCGGGGTCGCCGCGCTGGAACAGGATCGGCTGCCCGCTCGCCAGGTCGGTCGCGACGATGCCCAGCGGGATCGCCATCTGCTCGATCGCGCGTCCGCCGGTCTGCTCGCGCACGTAGCGGGCGAGGCCCTCGCCGCGCAGCAGGCCGCGACCGGGGAAGGCCCAGTCGCTGAACACCGTCTCGTCCAGCGTCTCGGCCGTCTGCGCCAGCGCCGCGCCGGGCTTGCCCGAGGCATACAGCGCCGCGACCAGGCTGCCGGCCGAGGTGCCGGCCACGAGATCGGGCTTGATGCCCTGCTCTTCCAGCACCTGGATCACGCCGATGTGCGCGAAGCCGCGCGCCGCGCCGCCGCCCAGCGCGAGCCCGATGCGCGGCGGCCTGGGCGGCGGCTTGACCACCGGCGGCGCGGGCGGCAGCGCCGGCGCGCTCGCGGCGGCCACCGGCGGCGGCACGGGCGCGGGTGCCGGCGTCGTGCAGGCCGCCAGAGCCACCAGCGCGGCCATCGCGAACATCGCGAACATCGCGGCCCCACGGGAGTCCGCCCTCGCCATCGCCCTCGTGGACACCCCAGCGGCGGTCCCGACGGCAGCGCGCGCGGCGCCGCTGGCGAACGCACGCGCCAGCGCGCCCGCAGGCCACTGCCGCCGACCGCAGATCCGGCCAAGCATGCCGCGCGCTAGATTGCCAAGCTCTGTTTTCGCAGTCCTATAGATGAGCATTGAATAAGTATCCAGCGAAACTGTCGTTCCCGCAGGCGCCCCCGCTCCGTACAGTCGTGTCCCGACGAGCGGGTGCCGCCGGCCACGCCATGTGGCCGCGGTTCCGGGCCAACCGGCCGGGTTCCGCGGGTTCCTGCCGCCCGTCCTCACACCACCGACGATGTACGCCTACACCGACTTCGACACCCAATTCGTGCGCCAGCGGGCCGCGCAGTATCGCGACCAGCTCGAGCGCAACCTCGCCGGCAACCTGTCGGACGATGAATTCCGCCCGCTGCGGCTGCAGAACGGCTGGTACATCCAGCGCCACGCTCCGATGCTGCGCGTGGCGGTGCCGTACGGCGAACTCAGCGCGCGGCAATTGCGCGCTCTCGCCCGCATCGCGCGCGAGTTCGATCGCGGCTACGGCCATTTCACGACGCGCCAGAACCTGCAATACAACTGGATCCCGCTGGACCGCAGCGCCGACGCGATGGACGCGCTGGCCGCCGTGAACATGCACGGCATCCAGACCAGCGGCAACTGCATCCGCAACATCACGAGCGACTGCTTCGCCGGCGTCGCGGCCGACGAGATGGTCGACCCGCGGCCGTACTGCGAGCTGCTGCGGCAGTGGAGCACGGTGCATCCGGAGTTCGCGTTCCTGCCGCGCAAGTTCAAGATCGCCGTCAGCGGCGCCCGCGAGGACCGCGCCGCCACCGCCTGGCACGACATCGGCCTGCAGATGCTGAAGAACGAGGCCGGCGAGGTCGGCTTCCAGGTGCGCGTGGGCGGCGGCATGGGCCGCACGCCGGTGATCGGCACGGTGATCCGCGAGTTCCTGCCGTGGCAGCAGATCCTCGTCTTCATCGAGGCGATCGTGCGCGTCTACAACCGCTACGGCCGGCGCGACAACATGTACAAGGCGCGCATCAAGATCCTGGTGAAGGCCGAGGGCCAGCGCTTCATCGACCAGGTGGAGCAGGAATTCCGCGCGATCCTGGAACACGACGTCGACGGCAGCGCGCACCTGATCCCGCAGGCGGAGTTCGACCGTGTCGCTGCCAGCTTCGTGCGGCCGGCCGGCGTGGCCGCCAGGCCGGCCGCGGACGACGTGCTGCACGTGCCGTCGGACGCGCCGGCGTCGTTCCGCCGCTGGCTCGAACGCAATGTGCATCCGCACCAGCTCACGGGCTACCGCGCCGTGACGCTCTCGCTCAAGCGCACCGGCCAGGCGCCCGGCGACGCGACCGATGCGCAGATGGACCTGG